>JAXDZV010000038.1:0-22213 GCA_034086705.1 Eubacteriales bacterium
TTTTCTTTTTCCGGCTCAAAAAAGTGAGGGTCATATTTTTTGTAAAAAGGGTTGCCGTTTCATCTTTCTCAGTGGGAATTAGTGAAGGGACAATTTTTTTAATTGATTTTTTGAAAACACCCCCCCAGAAACGCTCTCCCATTTCAAACAAGTGAAGGGGTAAAAATTTTTTGAGAAAAAAGGTGTCCATTTCATCTCCCCCGGTGGGAACAAGTGAAAGGATGGGAAAGATAAATGAATGTTACAGGAATCAGGGTCGCTGACTGCGTACCCTTTGAGAATTATCCGTTCAAGATACAGGATACGATAGGGAAAATGCTATGGAACGGGAAGAATTCAGAGCGAATATAACCGAATATTGTAAATTACGGGATATACAATTCACCATCATGAATTGAGTGCGAGGAGGCATAACCTTGCCGCAAAAGACTATTTTTGTGCAGACTGAAATATCACATTTTGCAAAAGAAAAATAACAGATTGCCACGGCCGACAGGTATTCAAAGGAAGATTGGGCCTTTCGTTCCGGCTTTCCGGAGAGATAAGTTTCCAATTGCACAGTGCGCGCTGAGGTTGCATGACAATGATAGTTTTGCTGACAGAAAAAGGACGTACATAGTACGTCCTTTCTGAATCATCGTACAAAAATATAGGCCGGTAAGCACATCACCTTGCGCGCACTGTGCTTGCCGGCTCGGAACACATTGCGCGGAAAAAGGAGCATGGTGTAAACGGTATTTGTATCGTTTAATCTGAAAGCCCTAAATAATTGCGAACCAAAACATTCAAAAGTTCATCTCTGTCAATCTTCCGTATGAGACTGCGCGCATTATTATAGTTTGTGATATAAGTAGGATCTTCTGTTAGAATGTACCAAACAATTTGATTGACCGGATTGTATCCTTTTACGCTGAGAGAACGATAAACGGTTTCCAGAGTCTGCTTCATTTCGGCCTCTCTGGCAATTTGCTCGGTGTCTTGTTTGTTGTTCAAAGAAAAAGTTATGGTTTCGCTAACTTCTTTTTCCGCCATATCTCATCGTCCTTTCGAGCCGCCAATTGTGAACTGTCAAAATAAACGAACATATTCTCATGACTTCATCACGCCTATCATACAGGAAAATGTTGTCGAATGCAAGCAAAAATTGCGTTTTTAATAAATTATTTTAATTTTTTTCATTTTTCGGTGTAAAAAAATGTTGTTCTGATTTTTGAGTAGATTTGCTCTGCGGAAGTTACGAAAGTACAGTAAAGTGACCACGCAAAGTTTCTTTCCCTCTTGCACTGCAAAGAGAAGGGATCCAATCTTTGGTGCAGCGACGCAGATAGATATTTAACCGCTCATCTCGAATGTGAAAATCTTGTTGCAACGTTTGCACGGCAAGTAGTACGATTTGTGTAATCTCGCGTTGACTGCGGCGGGCTAGACGATCGGCAAGGTGACTGAACTCTTCTAAAGACAAACACAACTGCCCTGTGAATTTTCCGAGTATAATACATCCCAATGCACTGTGCAGAAGCTGTAGAAAAAAGTTTTGCTGAATACGTGATGGGTTATACAGCACAGCGGCGCGCTGCGTGTCTTCAAAAAGAGTCGTAAATGTGTTCTCGAGCAAAAGCGCACGCAAATAATGTTTCATGAAAAAAATACCGCGATGCTCATATATCCTTTGATCTGCTGTCGGGTAAGAAAATAACGCACAGGAGCGACCGCAAAATAAAGGATCATACGTGAAAAGTGCATCGTGCACTTCTGTGTCTAATACATGGCGCAGTGCAGCATCGAGCGGAGCCTTTATGGTATGCCGCGCGTGAACAAGCAAAGAGACCGTTTCCAAATAATGCGCACGTAACTGTTTTTGCCCGTGTGTATACATCTCAGAGACTGCCTCTGACTGCAACGCCGACAAAGCATACATTGGGTCGTGAAATGAAAGTAAATAGGTGTCAAGTGTGAAAAAAATACCGCGCAAGAGTTCCTGGTTGCGTGCTTTGTGTGCTTCATCTGACGTAAGAACGGGGCAACGACGAATCAGCGTCTCAAGTTGCCCCATGATCTGGAGTTGTAAATCGTCTACGCAGGCCGCATCCAACAGGCCGACGCGCAACGCTTCCGTAATCAGGGCTTGAGTATAGTTTGCATATTGGATATTGCGGCGGTTAATGAGTGAAAAACGGTCCAGTTCCTTGGTATATCGCATTCCACATGTACCCTGTATACCGTTCATCTGGCAAAACGGTATCCTTTACGATTTTTTTCTGATCTGCAAACAAAGTCGAATGTACAAAAACCCAACATCATTATAGCATTTATCTTGCTCTGTTGTCAACGCATCTATTTGATTTTTTACATTTCTTTTCGCTCTTAACAGAAAGTATGCAGGTGCGTGTCAATGGGTATATCGTTCAAAAGGATGTGTATTGGTCTTATGTATTTTTAAATCGTATTTTCTTACAGCAACGTCTTTACCATAGCCTATACGGAAAAGACTTGAATTCCGCTCTTTTCCATGGTATACTGAAGAAAATGAGTTTGAAAGGAAATTACTAATGTACATCAAAAGACCGCCTATGGGCTATAACACCTGGAACACTTTTGGGAGCAATATCAATGATGCACTCATACGAGAAACTGCTGATGCCATGGTGGAAAAGGGATTGCTGGAAGCAGGATATGAATATCTTGTAATCGATGATTGTTGGTCTTTGCGTAACCGTGATCCTAAAACGGATCGTCTTGTACCGGACCCTGAAAAGTTTCCAAGCGGAATGCGTAACCTTGCAGACTACGTTCATTCAAAAGGCTTGAAATTCGGTATGTATTCTTGTGCCGGAGTGAGAACGTGTGCAAATTATCCGGGTAGTTTTGATCACGAGTTTTTGGATGCGCAGACGTTTGCCGAATGGGGAGTTGACTTTTTAAAATATGATTATTGCTTCCGCCCCGATCGCATCGACGGGCCTTTGCTGTATCGTCGTATGGGACAAGCGCTCCGTGCTTGCGGCAGAGACATTCTCTTTTCCGCTTGCAACTGGGGGGCGGATAATGTTGGTGCATGGGCGCGCGGCGCAGGCGCGGATATGTACCGTTCAACCGGTGATATTGTGGATTGTTTTAAGTCTTTCCACGACATTGCCATATCGCAGGCAGACAAATTCGGACAGAGTGGTCCGGGATGCTTTAATGATATGGATATGCTGACGGTTGGTATGTTTGGAAAAGGTAATGTCGGCGTTGGCGGCTGTACAGCAGTTGAATATAAAACGCAGTTTGCATTGTGGTGCCTGTTCGGCACGCCACTGATGCTTGGTTGTGATGTACGTACGTTGGACGGCGAAATGCTGACATTGCTCAAGCATCCGGCTTTAATTGCGATCAATCAGGATGAAGAATGCCGCGGTCCGGTGTACATTGGAAGCGATAATAATTATAATACGTATGCAAGATTGCTCAGCGGTAATCGGATTGCAATTGGTATGTTTAATTTCCATGATCATGAACGCAACATTTTCTTCTTTACCAGAGATTTGGGAATGACTGCTGGATGCGGGTATCATCTGGAAGGAAAAGATGTTTTTACTGGTGCGCCGATTAGCCAGGATCGCGATTACGTGGAATGCTGCTTGCCTTCACATGATTGCGCTGTGTATTTGTGTGAGCTTGTTAAAGACTGAGAAAATTCCGTATCTGATCTGACGTTTGGCTTGCTGTATTAGAAACGTTGCAACGGTCCCTTCGATTTTTTAGTCGAAGGGACCGTTTCTCTGTAATATTATGGAAGTTGGGTAATGCTTTTTTGTTACAGAAGTGTTGCAACGGCGTCTTTGATGGTTGCTGCCAAATACAAAGAACCGAAAGCAAGTATTACATCATCACAAGAGGCTAGTTCCAAGGCTTTTTGGCAGGCAGTATACGGGGTATCGCAAAATACGCTTGTAACCCCGTGGTGACGAAATAAAGATGCCAGTTCAGCGCCATCCATTCCGCGCGGGGATGGTGGGGTCAGGCAGAAAACACATTGAAAGCGTTCCGGGTCCAGCATACAGGATAAAGCTGTTTGCGGATCCTTATCTCGAAGCATGGCGCAAATGCCGATGAGTGGTCTTGTAAAATAGCAATCAATGGTTTTTCGTAATGCATATAAACCGTCTGCATTATGTGCCCCGTCGAAAATGACACGTGGCATGCGAGAAATTGTTTCGAAACGGGCCGGAAATGACGCTTCGCAAAGCCCTTGTACAATTGCTTTGTTTGGGATACCGAGATGTTGTGCGGCTGTAATAGCGCATAGAGCGTTGTACATTTGATATAGTCCGCAAAGTTTTGTTTCATATCGCTGCTGCTGGTAGACAAATTGCAAGCCGTCTGCGTCGGCATGCAAGAGTTGCGCTTTGTGTATATCCGGTAGTATGGCCGTGGCTCTCAATTCTTTGGCTTTGGATAAAAGCGTTTGCATTGCAGCATTGGTTTGCTGCGGATAGATGACAACGGGAACGTTTGGCTTGATAATTCCCGCTTTTTCTGCTGCAATGGCCATATGTGTATTGCCGAGTTGTTCCGTGTGATCCAGTGCGATGTGCGTGATAATACACAGCGCCGGCTCACATAAATTGGTTGGGTCGAGCCTGCCGCCAAGACCGGTTTCTAAAACTACTGCGTTGCAGCTATGTGCCGCGAAGAGTAGGTAAGCAAGCACTGTGAGCAGATCGAAATGCCCGGCGCGTTCTCCGGTTTGTGCATAAAGGCTTAGTTCTGCGGCTTGTAATTGCGGAATATATGTCGCTATTTCATCAAGGCTGACGGGTGTTTTGTCTATTTGTATTCGTTCCTCAAAACGATGAATAAACGGTGAGATATATAAGCCGGTATGCTTGCCTGCTGCCCGCAGTATGGCATCTAAGAAAGCGCATACAGAGCCTTTTCCGTTTGTGCCTGCCACATGGATGATTTTTCCGGCAAGCTTTTTTTGCGGATCCCCCAGTGCATGGCAAAGAATTTGAATTCTGTGCAAGTTTTGCGAGGGGGGCGGGGCAATACGATTGTTAAAATATGCCAGGATTTCTTGCTCAGTCATAAAGTTGTGCTCTTTTCAACAGAATTTTTACTATTATAGCGTTTTTGTCTCTGCATTGCAAGTAAATGTGCGGAAAAGAATTGTATTTCATAAGGAAAGATGATAAAATAATTTTCCAAGTTCGAAAGGCGGTATGTGTTATGAAAAAATGTATGATTGCATACGCAAGTCGTACAGGCACAACGGAGAATTGTGCACAACTCCTTGCAAAAAAATTTCCGCAAGCGGAGCTATATGATTTGGCATATGGGATTCCATATGTGTTAGATTGTGATACGGTGATCGTGGGGAGCCATGTTCACGCCGGCAATATATCTCGCCGGGCTAAGCAGTTTTTGGTGAAAAACCGAGAAGCGTTGCTTCATGTACATCTTGGGCTTTACATATGTAATGCGGTGTTGGCGCAGGCGGATGCGATTTTGCAATGGAACTTTCCGCGTGATTTGTTGCAGCATGCGGTGTGCATTTCAACATTTGGTGGGGAACTGCATATTGAGCAGCTACACGGTCTGCAGCGAATGATGGTGCGCCGGATGCGTACCGTTGATGCGCAGCGTTCTGCGGACGAGCCTCATCTTTTGCCGCACATCATTGAAGAATTTGCACATCGGTTGCTTTTGGCGGAAACAGCGGGATCTGCGGACAAAATATAAGTAGTACGGTATCATCTGTAGATATGGCCCCCGATGTTACAAATTGTTCATAAAATTATTTGCTAAATCTCTTGACATAGTGGAATGCTTGTGATACAGTATAATCATAATTTTAGCACTTAGCACGAAGGAGTGCTAAAATTATAGAAAGCAGTCGATCCGAGCCTCTGCTATTGGAAAGGAGGGGGCGGTACGGTGAAAGAACGTGACGGCGAGTTAG
Source organism: Eubacteriales bacterium (assembly GCA_034086705.1). GTDB lineage: Bacteria > Bacillota > Clostridia > Oscillospirales > CAG-272 > UMGS1225. Next base: position 5,948 of record JAXDZV010000038.1, read on the forward strand.
GTGAGCGTAAAAAGCAAATTCTGAAAGCAATTGTGGAGGTTCATATTCGACGCGGGGAACCGGTTGGCTCCAAATTTCTGATCCAGGATAAGCAAATCAGTCTTTCAAGCGCGACCATTCGAAATGAAATGGCGGAACTTGAAGAAATGGGATATTTAGAGCAGCCACATACTTCTGCAGGGAGAATTCCCTCGCGGAAAGGATACCGTTTTTATGTGGATGCTTTAATGCAAGGATATTCTGTGACGCAGCATGAGCGAGAGCAGCTCGGCGCATTAGAACGCGCCAAACAAGAAGAGTTAGACCGCATTTTGCAAGCTGCAGCACGTGTAGCTTCTGCAGTAACGGATTATCCGGCGTTTTTCGTCAAGGCACGCCCCAGCAATCTTTATATACGTCGCTTTGATACGGTTTTTACCGATCCGTATCATTTCCTGCTTGTGATGACCACTACTTGCGGGCGTGTGCTGACAAAGAGTATGCGGCTGACGTTTCCTGTGGATTTGCATGTACTCCGGCGCTTAACATCGCTCTTAAACAGATATGTCGCGGGAAAACGCATGAAAGAGATTACAGTGCCCGTAATCGTTAAGATGGAAAGCGAGATGGGCGTGTATAACATTCTTGTTACACCGATTCTCAAAAGTGTTTATGGCGCGATGCGAGAGCTTGAAAGCGGTGATATTCGCTTTGAGGGAATTAACCGTTTGCTTCGGTATCCTGAATTTTCCGATCTTGACCGAATTCGTTCGCTGTTCGATATGATGGACAGCCGTGAGGAATTTCTTGAGATGGTTGAGCAAGGGGATCGGGACCGGGTCAATGTCATTATCGGCAGCGATACAGGTATTGATTCCATTGACAATTCGGCATTGGTTTTTCGAACTCTGGAGCAGGACGGTGAGACAGTTGGTGCGGTCGGGATAATTGGTCCGTGCCGCATGCCTTATGAAAAAGTTGTAGCGCTGGTTGATGCTTTGGCGAGAAAAGTTATGGATATGTTGGCAGATGATGGGTTGCGTCCAGGGCTGCCCGGAAGGGAAGGATAGACATATGCAGGAAGAAAAAGAGATAACAGAAGAAACTGTTGAGGGAGATGCTGCAAGCGAAAAAAGCGAACATGCGGAGGATGCAGCGCAGGCAGGTGCAATGCAGGACGGTGCGGATTCTAAGTGTGAGAAAGCTGCAAAAAAGCAACATCGCGAAGAAGTAATTCTTCGTAAAAAATTAGAGGAAGCCCAAAAGGCGCTGGATGCCGAAAAGGATAGGTACGTGCGGATGCTTGCGGAGTATGAAAACTTTCGCCGTCGTTCCCAAAAAGAGAGGGATGCGGCCTACAGCGATGCATGTGCCGATGTCTTGTCGGAACTTGTGCCGATGGTTGACAACCTGGAGCGTGCCCTTGCCGGTGGGACCGGTGAGAAAGTGGTTGAGGGTGTTCAGATGATTCTGACACAGTTTACTCAAACGCTTTCTAAAATGGGCGTACAGACATACGGTGAGGTTGGTGAAGCGTTTGATCCGCAGCTGCACCATGCGATTGCGCATGAAGCAGACGATTCTCTTCCTGAAAACAGTATTAGCATGGTGTTTCAGAAGGGCTATCGCAAAGGGGAACGCGTTATTCGGTATGCTATGGTTAAGGTTGTAAATTGATACAATCTTTTTGAGAAACAGTATTTTTAGTTTTTAGAAAGAAGGAATGCATTATGGGAAAAATTATCGGGATTGACCTTGGTACTACGAATTCTTGCGTAGCTGTTTATGAGGGTGGTGAGCCGACAGTAATCACAAACCCGGAAGGCGCGAGAACTACACCTTCGGTTGTGGCTTTTGCGAAAGATGGAAGCCGCATGGTTGGCTCTGTGGCAAAGCGTCAGGCAATTACCAATCCGGATCGTACAGTGATGTCCATTAAGCGGCATATGGGAACCGATTACAAGGTTGCTATTGATTCTAAAAAGTATACGCCGCAAGAGATTTCAGCTATGATTTTGCAAAAGCTGAAGGCCGATGCGGAGGCATATCTTGGAACGACCGTAACGCAGGCGGTTATTACCGTTCCTGCTTATTTCTCCGACGCACAGCGCCAGGCAACCAAAGATGCCGGAAAAATTGCAGGATTAGATGTGCTGCGTATTATCAATGAGCCAACGGCGGCGGCGCTTGCCTATGGCGTTGATAAGGACAATCAGGAACAGAAGATCATGATTTTCGACCTGGGCGGCGGTACGTTCGATGTCTCTATTCTGGAGATTTCCGACGGTGTATTCGAAGTGCTTGCAACAGCGGGGAACAACCGCTTGGGTGGCGATGATTTCGACCAGCGGATCATTGATTGGATGGCACAGGAGTTTATGCGCGATAACGGCGGCATTGATTTGCGTCAGGATAAGATGGCGCTGCAAAGACTCAAGGATGCAGCTGAAAAAGCGAAAATCGAACTTTCCGGTATGACTAGCTCTAATATTAATTTGCCATTTATTACGGCAGATGCCACGGGTCCGAAGCATTTTGATGCGACCTTGACACGTGCTAAATTTAATGAATTGACACAGGATTTAGTAGATGCGACGATCGGGCCGATGAAGCAGGCACTTTCTGATGCGGGACTGACGCCGGCACAAGTGAATAAGGTGTTGCTTGTGGGCGGTTCTACACGTATTCCTGCTGTACAGGAAGCGGTGCAGAAGTATATGGGTAAAGAGCCCTTTAAAGGCATCAACCCAGACGAATGCGTTGCTATCGGTGCTGCAATTCAAGGCGGTGTGCTCGGCGGGGATGTGAAGGATCTGTTGCTTTTGGATGTAACGCCGCTTTCTTTGGGGATTGAGACGCTCGGCGGAGTTTTCAACCGGATTATTGACCGCAATACTACAATTCCTGTGAAGAAGAGCCAAATTTATTCTACCGCTGCTGATAACCAGACTTCGGTGGAAATTCACGTGCTGCAGGGTGAGCGAGATATGGCTGCCGGTAATACAACTTTGGGACGTTTCAGCTTGGATGGCATTCCGGCTGCTCCAAGAGGTGTGCCGCAGATCGAGGTCACTTTTGACATTGATGCAAACGGAATTGTGAATGTTTCTGCTTGCGACAAAGGCACCGGAAAAGAGCAGCACATCACGATTACGTCTTCCACAAACATGAGCAAAGAAGATATTGATCGCGCTGTAAAAGATGCGGAGAAGTACGCACAGGAAGACAAAAAACAAAAGGAGGCTGTGGAAATTCGCAACCAGGGTGAAAGCTTGGTATTCCAGAGCGAAAAGACCTTAGCCGAATTGGGCGAAAAGGTAGATGCTGCGGAGAAGGCTGAGGTGCAGGCTGCGGTTGATAAGCTGAAAGAGACGCTCAAAGGGACGGACACTGAGGCTATCAAAGCAGATACGGAAGCATTGCAGCAGAGGTTCTATAAACTCTCTGAAAAGCTCTACCAGCAAACCGGTGCACAGGGCGGAGACGGAAATGCTTCCGATGCGCAGGGCGGTGCCGGTCAGCAAAGTGCAGACGGCGCATACAATGCAGATTTTCAGTAATTTGCGATAAATTAACGAAACGAACAACAGGAGCTTGAGCCGTTCGGCTCCGTGAGAGAAGCGAGAGGACAATGGCAGAAAACAAACGGGATTATTACGAGGTGCTTGGTATCGCCAAGAATGCCGATGAAAATGAAATCAAGAGGGCGTATCGCCAACTTGCCAAAAAATATCATCCGGATATGAATCCCGGCGACAAGGAAGCGGAGCGGCATTTCAAAGAAGTTAACGAAGCGTACGCCGTCCTGTCCGATCCGGACAAAAAGGCAAAGTATGATCAGTATGGATTTGCCGGTGTTGACCCGAATATGGGGGCAGGTGCCGGTGGTGCAGGGTTTGGTTTCGGCGATATGGGGATGGATATTGATCTGTCCGACATTTTTGGAAGCATTTTCGGCGGCGGCAGCAGTTCCAGACGGCGTGGACCACAGCGAGGAGACGATATTCAGGCGCGGCTGGTTTTGAGTTTTGAAGAGGCCGCGTTTGGCTGCAAAAAAGAAGTTAGCTTTGCGCATGTTGTTTGCTGTACGCAGTGCGGCGGTACTGGTGCCGCAAAGGGAACACAACCGGAAACCTGTACTGCATGCGGCGGGAAAGGGCAGGTGCGCATCCAACAGCGCACACCGTTTGGAGTGATGCAGTCGACACGCACCTGTGACGCTTGTCACGGCAGTGGGAAAATTATCAAAACTCCATGCGGTGCATGCCGCGGCAGCGGTGCGCAACGCGTTAACACCCAGAAAACCGTCACGATACCTCCGGGTGCTTATGATGGCATGATGCTTGCTATGCGTGGGCAGGGGAACCAAGGACGCAACGGTGGCGATCCTGGCGACGTAATATTGACGATCAGCGTTAGACCGCACCCCATTTTTGAACGCGAGGATTTCGACTTGTTCTGCGAGGTTCCGATCACCTTTCCGGATGCGGCGCTCGGTGCAGAGATTGATGTGCCGACCCTTGAGGGAAATGTGAAATACCGTATTCCTGAGGGTACACAAACCGGGACGACTTTTACGTTGCGCGGGAAAGGTGTGCAGCAACTCAACGGACGCGGCCGAGGAGATCTTCGGTTCCGGGTAAACATTGAAGTGCCACGTTCCTTGGATAAAGCCCAGAAGGAGCTTTTGCAGAAATTTGGCCAGAGTTGTGCTGGAAAGCATTATGCAAAGCGTGAAAGCTTCTTTAAGAAAATATTTGATCGAAAATAAAAAAGCGCGGGGCTGCCATTGTTCGGGAGCCCTGTACTTGTGTCAAACGAAGGGAAACGAGTATGGAGTGGACGCAACTAAAAGTAAGCGGATTGCATGCTGACCTTGATAAAATTTGCGCTGTAATGTGCATGTTGGATAACGGTTTGATGATAGAGGATTATTCCGATATAGACATGAATACAGTGTATGCGGATTTAATCGATGAAGAGATACTAAAGAAAGATAAAAATCTCATTTCTGTCAGTATCTTTGTTCCGCCGGAGCGTTCTGCGGCAGAATATGCGGCGTTTCTGAGGGATCGTTTTTGTGCATTGCAACTTACGGCAACGGTGGAACTGATCGGGGTTGCGGAGGAAGAGTGGGCGACTGCCTGGAAGCAATATTATAAGCCTTTGCGAATTGCAGATAGGCTTGTCGTTGTGCCGGAGTGGGAATTATATACGCCGAAAGAAAACGACCTTGTCATTACGATGGACCCCGGAATGGCCTTTGGAACTGGTACACATGAGACAACTCAGCTCTGTTGCCAGCTTTTGGAGAAATATGTTCAGCCACAGAGTAGGATGCTGGATGTGGGGACGGGGAGTGGCATACTATCCATTGCCGCTGCGAAACTTGGTGCCCATTCTGTAGACTGTTGTGATATTGACCCGGTTGCAGTGCGTGTTGCAAATGAAAATATCACTCGGAACCATGTGCAAGACCGCGTGCATGTGTTTTCCTCGGATTTGCTGTCCGACGTGCCGATTCAAGAAGAGCGGTATACGCTGGCATGTGCCAATATCGTTGCGGATGTTATTTTGAGGATGGCGAAAGATTTGGGTACTTATCTGGCATCAAACGCAGTCTTTTTGGCTTCCGGTATTATAGATATACGGGCAGCTGAAGTGGAATCCGGTCTCAGAGCGCACGGCTTTACAGTTTTGGAAAAAAATACTTTGAACGGTTGGTGTGCTTATGCATTTTTATACCAGCAGAATTCCTAAGATGTAATTCAAAGCAGCAGTAGATGGTTTCGCCTTAGGCGATTCCGCTGCTGCTTTTTTTTGGGCGAATTCGAGCAAACCGCACAAAATATGTTTAATTTTCTGTAAACAAATTTAGAATACGGGCACATTTACTAAAAAAGGCTTTGACAGATTGGGAGTTTTGTAGTATAATCTATGATGTATTGTAGTGTGGAAGGGAACAGCTATGTCCAGATTCTTTGTGCAGGCCAGCGCAATACAGGATAGTATGGTGTCGATTTCTGGCACGGATGCATTTCATATCGCCCGTGCTTTACGCATGACCGTTGGTGAAAAAATTACCGTTTGTGACATGCAGGGGAACGAATATACCTGTGCACTTGTAAAAATTCGCGACGATGTGGTGTATGCGCGAATTTTGGCTGTATCCCGTAACGATACTGAGTTATGCTGCCGCGTACGTTTGTATCAATCGTTAGCCAAAGGCGAAAAGATGGATTATATTGTGCAAAAAGCAGTGGAGCTTGGTGTGGATACGATTGTCCCCGTACTGTCTGCACGTTGTGTGATGCGATTACGTGAAGAGCAAGCCGCACAGAAATGTGTGCGGTGGCAGCGTATCGCAGACAGCGCGGCTAAGCAAAGCGGCAGAGGTACTTTGGTGCAGGTTTTGCCGCTGATTCCGTTACAGCAAGCGTTGCAGGAAAGCACGCAGAGCTGCAAACGGACGCTTTTTTGTTATGAGGGGGACGGTACTACTTCTCTTAAAACATTGCTTCAGGACGGTGTGCCGGAATCTGTTGGCTTCTTTGTCGGACCGGAGGGCGGATATGACTTTGCAGAAGTTGCGGCGGCACAGGCAGTCGGTGCGAGCTTAGCAGGGCTTGGCAAGCGGATATTACGTTGCGAGACTGCTTCGGGGTTTGTACTTTCCTGTTTAATTTATCAATCGGAGCTTTGATTGATTTTTGACAGATAAATTTGAAGATATATGCTTGGAGGAAAAGAAAATGTCAAACAGACTGTTTCAAGGCATCATCCATCAAATGAAGGGAGCGGTAGATCGTACTATCGGTGTGATTGATGAAAATGGCGTGATTATTTCCTGCAGCGATTTTGTGAAAATCGGTGAGATTCGTCAGAATGTTCGGGACGAGCTGGCTTATCTTGACGGATGCCTTGTTTCTGATGGGTACACGTATCGTCCCATCGACGGAACCGCAAAAAGCGAATATGTTGTCTTTGTACAGGGGGAAGATGACCGTGCTGAGGAAATTTCCTCGGTTCTTGCCGTATCTCTGAACCAGCTCAAAAATCTGTATGATGAGAAGTACGACAAAAATTCTTTTATCAAGAATATTATCATGGACAATATTCTTCCCAGCGATATTTATATCAAGTCGAAAGAATTGCACTTCGCAACCGATGTTCAGCGTGTTGCTATTCTTATTAAATTTCTTGGTCGTACGGATGCAGTTCCATTTGATGTAATTCAGTCGATGTTCCCGGATAAAAGCAGAGATTATGTGATTATTGTAAATGAATATGACGTTGTCTTGGTGAAAGAGTTGCTGCCGGGCAACGATATCAAGGATGTCGAGCGGATTGCAAAGCAGATTGCAGATACGGTTTCTTCTGAGTTTTATACAAAAGTTGCCATTGGGATCGGAACTGCTGTTTCGACGATTAAGGATCTTGCAAGATCCTATAAAGAAGCGCAAATTGCCATTGAAGTGGGGAAAGTATTTGATACAGAAAAGAACATCATCAGCTATGAGAATCTCGGAATCGGCCGTCTGATTTATCAGCTTCCTACGACATTGTGCGAAATGTTTTTGCAAGAAGTGTTTCGCAAGGGTTCTTTGGAATCATTGGATGCTGAGACATTGATGACGATTCAGTGCTTTTTTGAAAACAATCTTAATGTATCCGAAACGTCGCGTAAGCTCTTTGTGCATCGAAACACATTGGTGTACCGCCTGGAAAAAATTCGAAAGCTGACAGGATTGGATCTGCGTGAATTCGAGCATGCTATCACATTTAAGGTGGCATTAATGGTGAAAAAGTATCTTTCTTCTAAACCGACAAAGTATTAAGTGCAATTTGTGCGAAGAGGATGTGTCTTGAAAGGAAGGTTATACGTAGATGATAGAGTTTAAGGACGTGTCGAAGGTTTATTCCAACGGTACGGTTGCCTTGGAGCACGTCAATCTTACGATAGATGATGGCGAGTTTGTCTTCGTTGTGGGAGCTTCCGGTGCAGGAAAATCAACGCTGATGAAGTTGCTGCTGCGGGAAGAGAAGCCGACCGGTGGTAAATTAATCGTTGGAGATTATGATTTAACAAGGATCCCAAACTATAAAATTCCCTATTATCGCAGGCAGCTGGGGATGGTTTTTCAAGATTTTCGTTTGTTTGAAAAAAAGACGGTATATGAAAATGTTGCGTTTGCCATGCGCGTGATCGGAGAGTCTTCCAAGGAAATCAAACGACGTGTTCCTACCATTTTGTCTATTGTGAATTTGAGTGACAAATACAAAAATTTTCCATCCGAGCTTTCGGGCGGTGAGCAGCAGCGTGTCGCGCTTGCGCGGGCACTGGCAAACAATCCGAGTATTATTATCGCCGATGAACCGACTGCCAATATTGATCCGAAGTTAAAGATTGAGATCATGAATCTGCTTCTGAAAATCAACAAGAGAGGCAAAACCGTGATCGTGGTGACGCATGAAAAGAATTTGGTAGATTTCTTTCAGCAGCGTGTCATAACTTTGCAGGACGGTCACCTTGTTGACGATAAGGTGGGGGGGATGTTCAGTGAGACGGTGTAATATCGGATATTATTTTGGGCAGAGCCTGAAAGGGTTGTGGCGCAATGGCATCATGACGGTTGCCTCCGTGACAGTTTTAATGTCTTGCCTGGTTTTGATCGGCAGTTTTTCTGCATTGGTATATAATATCGACCGAAACCTGGAAGAAGTTGGTGTATTAAACGAGATTTCCGTAGTTGTTGATTATGACACGGATGAGCAGACCGTGGAAGCTATCGGAAAACAAATCAGTTCTATGGAAAACGTAGCCAACGTAACATTTATTTCAAAAGAACAGGCACTGGAGTCCGAGCGTGAGCGGTATGAAGAATACGCGTATTTATTTGACGATTTGAAGGACGATAATCCTTTGCCGGATATTTATCGTGTGACATACGCAAGCAACGAAGAGGTGGAATCGCTTGTCTATCAGCTGGAGCAAATTGACCATGTTAAAGTGAAAAGCCGCGTTGATATTGCGAAAGATATTGAGAATTTGAAGAGCGGCGTTTCATTTGTATTCATTTGGTTTTTGGCGATTCTTTTTGTAGTTTCCATCTTTATTATCATCAATACGATTAAGTTGACGGTGGAGGCACGTACAAAGGAAATAGAAGCAATGCGATATATCGGCGCAACAAACTTTTTTATGTCTGCTCCGTTTATTCTGGAGGGTGCTTTGATTGGGGTGTTATCAGCTGCTGTGGCAAGTTTGATCGGCGCCAATTTGTATATATATGTATACCGTGCACTCAGCAACAATTATCGAATGATCTCTTTGGTGCCGTTTGATCAGCTCCGCGGGTACATGCTGATTGGCTTTTTCGCCGTTGGTATTCTTGCCGGTGTGGTCGGCAGTGCGATTTCACTGCACAAATATAAGCGTGTTTAAGCATATACTTGAAATGGAGATAACCAAAATGAAGCAAAGCAAAAACTGCGGGCGTGTGTTTTGCCGTTTTACCGCTTGTTTTTTGGCGGTAGGATTGTTGCTTATTGTGTGGCCGCAGATGGTCAAACCCGCGTATGCGTCTACGATTGAAGAGGATAGACAGAAACTTGCTTTGATTGAAGAACAGCGTAAGGCTGCGGCTGCACAGCGCCAGGGAGCGGCGGTGGAGTATCAAAACGCTTTGGCGGCTTTTAAAGATGCACAGTCTGAGCAGGCAGATGCTTTATCTGTCAAGGCTTTACTAGACCAGGAAATTGCGGCGCTTGAAAGCGAGATCAGCAGTACCAAAGAACTACTGACAGAATACAATCGTTTGCTGGATGACTACCGTGCGCAAATTTCCGAAAAGACGCAGCAGATTGAAGAAAAATATGAGATATTCAAAGCTCGAATCCGGCTCGCATATGAGGATAGCTTGGTAACCTATCTCGAAATTATTTTGACTGCAGACAGTTTCAGCGATATGCTTTCCCGCATTGAGATCGTTGGCAGCATGATGGACTATGACGCACGTTTGATGGAAGAGCTTAATCAAAAAAAGCAGGAACTGCAAGCAATGCAGGATGAATATGTTTCTTTGCAAGCGCAGGCTCAACAGCGTCTTGCCGATCTTGAGGAGCAGGTACCGCAGTTAGAAGCAAAAAAAGAAGAAAACGCAAAGCTTCTTGCGGAGCTTGCTGAGCTTTATCAAAAAGCATTGGCAGAGAAAAATCAGGCGTCTGCGGCATATATCAAAGCACAAAAAACAGAACAGAGTTATACCGCGCAGCAAAATGCCATTGAAGCGGAGATTTCAAGAAAAATCAAGGAAGAGCAAGAGAAAAATAAGAACGACATGCCAAATTATGTACAGGGCAAGATGGCTTGGCCCTTGCCCCTTTCTGCGCATGCGGTCGTTACCTCCAATTATGGATATCGAGCGGATCCTTTTACAGGCAAACAAAGCTTTCATAATGCAATGGATATTTCCTGTCCGTATGGTACGCCGATTTTGGCAGCATGTACCGGAAAGGTTATTGTTGCATCTACGCACTATAGCTATGGCAATTATGTGATTATTGACCATGGTGGTGGTATTTCTACCATTTATGCTCATGCATCCTCGTTGTGTGTATCGGTAGGGCAAACAGTCACAACCGGAACTGTTATTGCGAAAGTTGGTGCAACAGGCAGTGCAACCGGTAACCATTTGCACTTTGGTGTTTTTGTGAACGGAACTGCAACAGATCCGCGCGGATATGTCAATATTCCGTAATAGGGCAGCTGAAAAGAGGGGGTATTGCATGACAAGGAAGGTTCCGCTGTATGCGGTGTTTGCGCTGATTTTTGCAGCGATTGCGCTGACTTTTTGTGTGACTTACGCGGGTATGAAATATTGGGGGGAGGCAGCAGATGCTCCCATCCAACAGGGAGAATTGGCTGTTTCTGAGCAAAGCGTGGAAGCATTTCAAAAGCTTGCGTATATAGATGAGTTGTACCGTAAATATTATGTCCACGAAATTGATCCGTCTCAGTTGCAAGCGGGGTTGATTCAAGGATACATTGCGGGCGTTGGTGATAAATACGCTTCCTATATGGATGCAGAGAATTTTAAAGCATATTTGGCAGAGACGAATGGCAGTTTTGTAGGGATTGGTGTGCATGTTATTTATAATGCGGAATATGGTAGCATTGAGGTGATCAGTGTTATGCCGGATTCCCCTGCGCTTGCCGTTGGCATTGAGCCGGGAGACTTGATTTATAAGGTCGAAGATGCTTTTGTGTCAGAAATTGGGTATTATCCGGCAATTGAACGCGTGCTTGGAGAAGTCGGTACCAGCGTAACGATCAGTGTCCGCCGTGGCACAAAATACGAGATTGATAAAACATTTACCGTAACGCGTGCCGAAATTGAGAATACGACTGTTTCTTATCGCATGTACCAGGATACGATTGGGATTGTTCGTATTTACTCTTTCACGGCGCATACCGATGAAGCAGTAATAGAAGCAGTGCAAGCCTTACAAAATGCGGGTGCACAAAAATTAATCTTTGATGTACGAAACAATCCTGGAGGGGAACTTACCGGTATTGTTGACACATTGGATTTTCTTCTTCCGCAGGGACCGATTGTTCACATTGTTGATGGGGCAGGGCAGGAGCAAAAAACTTACACTTCTGATGCAGACTGTGTCACAATGCCAATGGCAGTGCTTGTCAACGGTGGGACAGCTTCTGCTGCAGAGCTCTTTACCAGTGCACTGCAGGATTATCAGTGTGCGGTGATTGTTGGGACGCAAACATACGGGAAAGGGACTGTGCAAAGTTTGATTACTTTGCCGGATGGCTCCGGACTCACTTTCTCCACCAGTATGTATAACCCGCCTTTTTCGGAAAATTATGAAGGTAAGGGAATTACACCGGACATTGAGGTATCACTCAGCGATGAGGCGGCATCTATCAATATCTATAAATTGCCGGATAATTTGGACAATCAGTTGCAAGCGGCAATCGATGCATTGAATCAATAAATAAAAGGAGCATTTGAAGATGGCAGCAGAGCTTAAAATAATCACAGTGACCGATGACGGACTGAAAAAAATGCAGGAAGAACTGGATTATTTAAAGAATGTTAAACGCAAAGAAGTGTCTGAAAGTATCGGCGTTGCTCGATCTTTCGGAGATCTTTCTGAAAATAGCGAATATGATGAGGCTAAAAATGAACAGGCAAAAGTTGAATCACAAATTGCGGAGTTGGAGGAAACTTTAAAGCATGTCCGTGTTGTATCGGCGGAGGAATTGAAAACCGACACAGTTATGGTTGGATCCCACGTGAAAGTATATGACTATTCCTTTGAAGAAGAAATGGTATACCATATTGTTGGTTCCAACGAGAGTGATCCTTTGAACGGAATGATATCGGATCAGTCGCCGATCGGCCGTGCTATTATCGGAACAAAAGAGGGGGACATTGTTTCTATTACAATTCCCTCCGGAGAAATGCGGCTGAAGATCCTTTCGATTCAAAAGTAAGGTAACGTATATAGACGCATATATTGCGGTGGAAGGAGAAGACATAGATGGAAAACGGACAAATTCGTCCTACACAATCGGCGGAAAAGATCGCAGAACAGCAAGAAAACGAGTTGCGCCGTGTCCGTCGCGAAAAGCTGGAAGAGTTGCAGGCAGCGGGGAAGGATCCGTTTCGTACCGTAAAATATGATGTAACGCATCACAGTGAGCAGATCAAGTCTGCATTTCCCGATAACGCAGGACAAGAGGTATCTGTGGCTGGTAGGATGATGTCTAAACGCATTATGGGAAAGGCGTCTTTTTGCCATATTCAGGATGTGCAAGGTATGCTCCAGTGTTATGTTGCCAGGGACTGCGTGGGAGAGGAAGTATACCGTGATTTTAAGAAGACAGATGTTGGGGATATTCTCGGCATTCGTGGCACCGTGTTTCAAACGAAAACGGGTGAGGTGTCTGTCCATGTGACGCAGATACAGCTTTTAGCGAAATCGCTACAGGTTCTGCCGGAAAAATATCATGGATTAACTGATCGCGATATGCGTTACAGACAGCGGTATGTAGATTTAATTATGAATCCGCAAGCAAAGGATACGTTTTTGAAACGTTCTGCAATTTTGCGAGCGATTCGCTCTTATCTGGATACACAGGGCTTTATTGAAGTAGAAACGCCGATGTTGGTGTCGAATGCTGGTGGTGCGGCGGCTCGTCCTTTTTTGACGCATTTTAACGCGCTGGATGAAGATTATAAGTTGCGCATTTCCTTAGAGCTTTACCTCAAGCGTCTGATAGTCGGAGGTTTAGAGAAGGTTTATGAAATCGGGCGTGTGTTTCGCAATGAGGGTCTGGATACCCGCCACAACCCGGAATTTACTTTGATGGAACTTTATCAAGCTTATACAGATTATAACGGCATGATGGATCTGACAGAGAATTTATACCGCCATGTTGCCGAAACGGTCTTAGGAACATGCAAAATCACATATAATGGAACAGAGATGGATCTTGCAAAGCCATTTGAACGTATCACTATGGTGGATGCTGTTAAACGTTATGCCGGTGTGGATTTTCACGAAATTCAAACGCTTGCACAGGCGCGGGAAGTTGCTCGAGAAAAGGGAGTTGCTTTTGAAGAGCGTCACACCAAAGGAGAAATTCTAAACCTTTTCTTTGAACAGTATGCGGAAGCGCATTTGATTCAACCGACATTCGTGATGGATCATCCGGTTGAGATTTCGCCGCTAACAAAAAGAAAGCCGGATGCTCCGGATTATGTGGAGCGATTTGAGTTTTTTATGAACGGCTGGGAGATGGCCAATGCATATTCTGAGTTGAACGACCCGATTGACCAGCGTGCCCGTTTTGCTGAGCAGGAAAAGCTGCTTGCGATGGGGAATGAAGAAGCGAATCATACAGATGAAGATTTTTTAAATGCACTTGCCATTGGAATGCCTCCAACGGGCGGAATTGGTTTTGGAATTGACAGAATGTGCATGCTTCTTACCGATGCGCCTGCGATTCGCGATGTTTTGCTATTCCCCACAATGAAACCGCTCGACAACTAAAAAGCCCATAAATACAGGGTTTTCTAGGGGTTGGAAGCCAATAAAAAATCATTTTACCACAGTTTTACCATTGTTTTTGATTTTTTTACGATAGAACAATTAAGTCCTGCCTTTTCGGGCAGGACTTTTTGTTATCTTTCTTCTTCCTTTTCTTTTTCGCTTAACTCTTCTTCAAGTGCTTTTTCAAAATCTTCTCCGAGTGTATCATCATAGTCGCTGCAATCTACCAAGCCGTTGTCGGTGAATGTATAATCTCCCTCGTTCATAATATCGTTGCCGTATGTTTCGTAGTCAAAGTAATAGCAGATATTTGAAACACTGTCCAAACCGCAACTTTCAATTACTGCCTCTCCGATTTCCTTGTCTGTTGCATTTTCATCTCCACACCAAAATTCGCCTGCCGTAAGTTCGGGTTCTTCCTCGTTGTAAAAATCAATACGAATATCACGGCCGTAACTCTCATAATCAAAATACCAAGCCAAGGTGCTTTTCGGAAGATTTTCTGCTCCGCCCATTTCCTCAACAAGAATATGTGCAAGTTCGGTACTGTCCTGACAATTAAAATTGACACCGTTTCCTGCTATGGCATTGGCACAGGCTCCGAAAAAGTCATCTTTGGTTTCCAAAAAGCCCTCAAATTCTTTCTCTGTTCCTGTTTTTTCTACTTTGTCAAGGGCAAGAGCGATTTTGTTGAGTGATGAAACGGAAGAATACTCGCACAATAAATTGCTGACACAGTAAGGATATTTGCCGTCAAAGTCGGTAAAAAACCATTCCTCATAGTTTTCGTTAATACCGATTTCCCTTAATGCCTTATCAAGTTCTTTCTTTGTGATAGGAAAGGTAATCCATTTTCCTACCAGTTCTCCCTCGTTGTACTTTCCCAAGTTGGTAATGTAACCTCTGAAATAATAATCTGACATAATATTTTTCCTTTCGTTATTTATTGTTGCAGTAAGTATGAAAGAATTTTTTTGAAAGATATTTTTCCACATATCTTTTTTGAAACCGTTTTTCAGTTGCTTACTGTCAAGCACAATAAATATGACAGATTATTTTTCCTGCCTGTTTTTCCACATAACTTTTTTTGAAATAAAAAATATCCACCCGAAAGAGTGAACATCAGTAGAATCAATCATCTAAAATATTATCGGCAATGGAACTTACGATTGCCGTTTCAGAGTTATCGTCATTATCGGAATTATCGGCAAATATATCTTCAATAATCTGTTGCCGTTCCTCTTTCCGTGCTTTTTTTCGCAGACGGTTTCGGACTTCTTCCATTCTCTTTTTTGTATCGGCAATAACGGTTTTGTTTTGCCGTTCGGACTTTGCAGAAATCTCCCTAATATCGCCGTCAAATACATTATCCATTGCCGACTCTCCCTTTCTCATCTTCGGAAAACACCAAAGTATCTAAATAATCCTCAACCCAATTCCGAACAATATTCGATTGTGATTTTTTATTTTTCCTTACCGATTTTTCGGCTTTTTCTACCGAAAACACATAAACTTTTATCACTGTTTTTTTCATACCAACCGCTCCTTTCGGAGTAAGTATGAAAAACATCGGCTGCAATCGGGCAAAAAAATTTGATCGCCTAACGGCGATATCCTTTTTGATGCAGTAATGAACCATGCAGTTGCAATTGTGTCATTAGACGGAAATATACACACCAGAATTGAATTTGATACATTAACTGATGGTGAAACAACAATTGACTTATTAGAAATTAGAAAATCGTATTTATTTGATATAAACAATATTATGTAAAAATAAAAGGACTGGTAAATCAGTCCTTTTATTTTTTAGATTATCCGACAAAAATACAAGATGCATAATATGTGCTTCTTGCAAAAATGATTGCAACTGCCATTTGCGAATATTCGCCATCAAGCATATTTGCCTTATGTGCTGACGAATTCATCCATCCGTTTACAAAGTCTCCAGAATTAGAATTTCCTCCACAATTTTCTCCCCATACACAAAAACTGCTAAAACTATAATTAGATGTTTCAGTTACGGCCGTATAAAAATCATCACCATTTTTTCTTTTATGTGGTCCTGCTCCAATTCCAAGGTCTATAAATTCATAATGTTCCTGAGCCCTAATTTTAGCACCAGCATAAAGTCCTTCATTCCATGTCAATGGGGACAGACCATTTTTTGTTCTCTCAGCATTGATTTCGTTAAATGCTTTCATTTCA
>JAXDZV010000075.1:0-14561 GCA_034086705.1 Eubacteriales bacterium
TGCGGTAAGCAA
The DNA here is from genome assembly GCA_034086705.1 of Eubacteriales bacterium. Classification (GTDB taxonomy): domain Bacteria; phylum Bacillota; class Clostridia; order Oscillospirales; family CAG-272; genus UMGS1225. The sequence goes on from JAXDZV010000075.1 coordinate 13, forward strand.
ACGGGGCACTTGCCTGCGCAAATCGGATACATATTCCTACAAACAATAATGCGCTCAACAGACCAAGCGTACCAAAAATAAGCTTTTTCATAAAACTCTCCTATTATAAAGGAATCTATAAAATGTTATATCGGCTCATGCGGATATGCTGTCAGCTGAATCAGAAGCGTGCGATCGTCCGGCTGCTGAATAGCATCCATAGCGGCTCGATTTTTGTGTAAAGCGCCGCATTTTTCGCACCGATAAAAAATAACATACCCTTTTTTGGGATCAGGCTCTGCCGCAATGGGACGCATAATCCCCCGGCACAAATTAGATCGATCACCCGGATTAACATCTACGTGTACGGATGACAAGCAAAACGGGCAGTGATCTCTGGAGGAACGGCCCATCGGAAGAACCGTCCTGCCACATACAGCACACACAAAGCCCTGATCATTTTTTATAAATTTTTTTGTTTGCATAAAAAGCTTCCCCAAAAAACGCATCGTATAAAATACACATGTATCTGACAAACTGTTAAAGGCTCATAATGAGCAAAATAGCAGGCAAAGGGAAAAAACAAATGGTACAAATACAAAAAAGAAACTATCTGCAACGCGCCTGCAGCTTCCTATTGCTTTGTTTATGGAGCGGCTGCGCGCTATTGATGCCGGTATTTGCTGAAAGCGTATCCGGCACAGAAGCACCCAACATTATCTCACAACATGAGACAAGCCAGCAAAGTGATATGCCAGAGCAAAGCCTGCTGTCGGACGAAAACGGCAAGGTCTCCGACACAGATACAGCAAAAAACAACGAGTCTATATCGCAGGAACAAACAGACCTACAAAGCGATATGACAGGGCAAGACTTACTGCCAGATGAAGACGGTAAGGTTTCCGACACGGATGCTGGAAACACCAACGAATCTATATCGCAAGAACAGACAGAGCAAAGCGGCAGACTTATCGCAGTCATTATCGCAGCAATTATTGCAGTTGCTATTATCCTCCTGGTTATTTTACTAATACCAAAGCATCCACCCAAAGAGAAAAAATGAAGTAAGCGCCGCGCTTGGTGTCAGCAAAAGCCAACACAACAGCGCGGTGCTTTTTTCAATGATATTTCAGCCGTTCATCCATCTTTCTAAAAGAAACTTGTTTGGTAAAAACATAGTTGATAATTACAAGCAAAACATCCGTAATCAGCTTCATCGCATACGTATGGAAAGAAAGCACCGTAACAAGCAAATACATGGCTAGCAGCGCTCCAAGCTCTGTGAAAGCACGAATGAATATAAATGAAAGAAAGCGCACCGGATGAATTCCGTCGTGACGAATGCGGAATACAAACCATTTCGTAACAAAATATGAAAACAAGACACTGATAATCCATGCCAACACATGCGCAAACAAATAAATATGCTCTGCAATAAATCTATTGGAAATGGTAGAAAGCGGCGCGTTTATAACCCAAAAAACACCATAATTAACCGCAACCGTTAAACATCCAAAGAATGCATAGCAAATGAGAATACGATGTTTATGATATATTTTTTTCAACCAATCCATGGTTTTTCGCATCCGTTTCACCACTTAACATCTTGTCTTTACACATTTTATAAAAAGATACGCCGCCAAGCAAATTGACTGCCTCCAGCAATGCGTTCGCAGAGAGATTTTGCGGCAGATCACAAATTCTTGCCAAAGAAGCACGCAGAAACCGGCTATTTGAAAGCCCGGAGAACCCATCCGCATAGAAATCAGCTTTTGTGACTGGAGTCACAGGCTCTGCCCTGCGATATGTTTCGGAGGCAAACGGAAGAAAAAGGTCATACAACAACTTTTCTTCGATACCCTCTACCCCTAAAAGTCCTTCCGCCGACGGATGTCTTTTTCGCTTTTCTTTTCCGGGAATAGGCGGAATATACAGGTGTAAAATTTTCGAAGATGGCAAAATTCCACGCAGAAAATTTCGAATCACAAGACCTGCACCATCCGAATCCGTCAGAACTATCACACCCTTTGCTCCTGCCAGCCGTCGAATAAGCTGTTTCTTTTCTTCGGAACGAAATATTCCAAATCCGTCTGTTGTAAGAATCAAAGTGTCTATCACCCGAGATAAACGTTGCTTATCAAACTTTCCCTCCACAATTACGGGCCTGTCAATTTGCAGCATACATTTCCCCCTTGCTTGCTACAGTATACACAAAAGTTTCGAATTTGTCAAATTCATCGGTACCGCCGTCCACAAAGTAAGAAGGTGCCAACGCTTCAAAATCAAAGCAAATGGCATTTGTGCAGCAACGCGTATACCCGATCTCCTTTCGGCAACAATCTGACATCCTCCTCGCGCACAGCACGCAACAGCAAAAGCGCTGCAATATAAATCATTGCCGCAACAAGAATGGCACCAAGGCAACCGAGCTTAATACCGATATGCACCGAGAACAGCTTATATGCGCCCAATGCAGTGCCTGCACATGCAATGGATGCCAGCATAGGGCGCAAAAGAATATCTATAAAAGAAGGAATATTTTTTGTATATCGCATCATAAAAAACAGATTACACAAAGCAATTGTCAGATAACACAGACAGGTTGAAATGGGAGTACCAAAAATCCCAATACCGGGTATTCCAACTAAAAACCAGCTTGATACCAGCTTGACAACAGACCCAGCAAGCATAGACCAAATCGGCTTGCGTTCAAACTTATATGCCTGTAAAACTGCATTTGAAATTGCAATAATCGCAATAAAAAGAACTGCGAGCGCAAGCACAGAAAGCAAAGGGGCTCCGCGTGCAACCATTTCTTTGTCACGAAACAGCAGAGAAAGAATCGGCTCTGATAAAACAGACATACCGAGTGCACAGGGAAATGCAATGATAACTGCAATTTTCATTGCAGAATTTACAATTTGTCCCGTGCGCTTTGTACCGTTTGCTGCCAACTCCCCGGAAAGCAACGGCACAATTGAGTAGGAAATCGGATAAATCAGCGCCGGAGGCATATTAAACATAGGAACGGCTAAAGACGTATAATTACCATATAAGGCAAGCGCTTCCTTGTTGGAGAGACCGATATGCATCAAACGCCGAATTACAATCATTGAGTCAAACATATCCGTCAGGCTGAGCACAGAAGAACTGAGCGTTACGGGAATAGCAGTAAAAATCAATGATTTCATCAATACAGGCGCCGGCCGCATAAAAGGATCTTCAGAAACTGCATCGTTATAAATCGGCCGATAGCAGAGCCTCGCAATCACTAAGAAAACCATGCCAAACAAAACACCTACCGCAAGGCCTGCAATTGCATAGGCAGCAACGATGTAAATTGGATACCCTTCCCCACCATTTGCAATTTCCATGGCATAATACGCAAACAGCATCCCGAGCAACAGCTTGCCGGCTGCCTCGATAATCTGAGAAACCGCTGTCGGCGCCATGTTTTGAAATCCCTGAAAATATCCGCGAAGAGCGCTGGAAATGCAGATCAAAAAAAGCGTGGGAGCGATTGCCATGATGCAATATCGTGCGTTTGGCGTATTCTGCATGGAGGCAAAAAGCCCGGAACCGAAAAACATCGCACTGGTCCCTAAAAGCCCGATTATCACAAACAACAGCAATGTTACATTATAAATTCGTTTCACTTCGCGGCGTCGATTGCGCATACGTGCCTCTGAAACCATAATCGAAACCGCCACGGGAAGACCGGCTGTTGAAAGCATATAAAACCACTTATAAATTGAATAGGCAAGGTTAAAATACGCCATGCCTTCTTCGCCGATCATATTGGTCAGGGGAATTTTGAGCAAAAGGCCAAGCACCTTGATCACAATATTGGAAACCGTCAGGATTAAGACACCGGAGAAAAAGAGATTCTTATTCTTCGTTGAAAAATCGCCCGCACCTTTGCTGTTCTGTCTTGCATTATTTCTGCTCATGATAGCCTCTTTCTCGCGGATGCGCCTAGTCTGAAAAATAATTTGTAACAATCTTGGAAAAGCGCGACTGCACAGATGCAATGTCGATGGTATAATACCGACCGTTTTCATACAATACTTCCCCATCTACCATCGTCATTTGTACACATCTTGTATCCGCTGCATATACCACTGCGGTAGCAACGTCGTACACGGGTTGGCAACCTATATCCCGTAGATCCAACAGCACAAGATCCGCCCGCGCGCCTTGCTGTAAAATCCCACAATCTTCTCTGCCCTGCGCCAGCGCACCTGCTCGTGTTGCCATATGCAAAAAGTCTTTTGCTTGCATCATGTCGCACACACCGTCGCGTCCTTTTTGCAAAAGTGCTGCGAAGTTCATTTCACGTAAAAGATCCAAATGGTTGTTGGACGCAGCACCGTCGGTGCCGATTGCAATCGGTACGCCGGCTTTCAAAAATTTGGATACAGGCATTATGCCGCTTCCAAGCTTCAAATTACTCACGGGATTATGTACAACGGTTACATCGTCGGCACGCAAAATTTCAATATCAGCATCGGTAACATGCACACAGTGCGCAGCAATGGTTTTAGCTTGAAAAGCACCGATCTCGTGAAAGAACGCGGCGGGAGTCTTTCCGTGGCGCTGTATACACTCCTGCTGTTCTTTCTGCGTTTCGGATAAGTGCAAATGCAAAAGCAATCCCTGCTGCGCGGCATACTCCGAAACCCAGCGGCATGCTGCCGGTGTAGCAGTATATTCTGCATGGATCGCCATATCAATTTTTATTCTACCATCGCAAGCGTTATGATATGTTCGGTGTAGCGCCTTGGCCTGTGCAAATCTTACATCGCGCTCTGCTGTCATATCCGGGTCAAAACAGGAAATCGCACGCGAAATATTCGCTTTTATTCCGGTTTGTGCGACCGCATTCGCAGTCTGATCACAAAAGAAATACATATCGGAGAAACTTGCAATCCCGCCACGCAGCATTTCTGCACACGCAACCAACGAGGCAACATACACCGCCTCATCATATAGTCTGTCCTCTGCCGGAAAAATTCGCTCGTGCAGCCATCGAGACAGTGGAAGGTCTTCTCCGTAACCGCGGAAGAGCGTCATAGCAGCATGCGTATGTAAATTATAAAACGCAGGCATCAACACTTTCCCGCTCCCATCAATAATACGGTCCGGCGTTACGGCGGGAGGAACCTGCGAAATTTCTTTAATGATCTTCCCATCCACCAAAAGATAAGCATTCGGTGTAGTTGTTCCATCATGATCCAATAGTGTAATATTAGAAAAAAGTGTTTTCATATGTCTGCCCTCACGTCTTTTTCCCGCAACATTTCCCGAATCATAGCAGATACCAGGGCGCAGAAATTTTTTTCATTTTTGTGTGCTGCTTGCAGCACTTCATCCTCAGTCAAAGGGGCGCCTGTTATCCCCGCTGCCATATTGGTGATAGACGAAATGCACAGCACACGTATTCCGCAATGCGCCGCCTCAATCACTTCTGCAACAGTTGACATGCCAACTGCATCTGCACCTAAAACCGATAGTGCATGTATTTCCGCCGGTGTCTCATACTGTGGTCCCGTCATGAAAGCATACACCCCTTCACGCAGAGAAAAACCCAACATTTCTGCCTGCCTATGTGCATTGGCAATCCAATTCTTATCATATACACGCTGCATGTCAAAAAAACGGTCTCCCAAAGCGGGATCATTTCTTCCCTGCAGAGGTGACGGCAGCGCAAATTTAATATGATCACGCACCAACATTAAATCACCGGGCGTAAAGCTTGGATTTATTCCACCGGCTGCATTCGTTAAAATCATACGGTCAATGCCAAGCAAATGAAACACAACAACCGGAAACGATGTTTCCCACATCTGCCATCCTTCATATGTGTGGAATCGCCCGTTCATACATAAAACAGTATCCCCGTCCAAAATACCGTACAGGAGCTCCCCCTTTTGGTATTGAACCGTTGATATGGGAAACCCGGGAATTTGGCTATAGGGGATGGATACCGTCTGCTGCAACCGATCACAAATTCCATCTAACCCTGAACCAAGGACAACAGCAATGTGCGGGATCTGCGGCAAACGTTCACGTATGTAATCGGCAGCCTGCTGATAAACCTCCAAAGCAGGCCGCTTTACCATTTCAATCATTGTTCTCTCCTCCGATAAATTCCCGGAATACTGAATCAGACGGCACAAGCCTGCTCGGCAACGCGGGGAAAACTTCATATAGCTGCTTCAGGGTTTCAGATTGCTCGGCATGCGCGGGATCACATCCGTTTGCAAGCATATGCAGCAAAGGAGTTCGTATAATAAATGGTTCATAAGCAAGTGTAGAATCCACCTGAACATCTGCAAAGTGAGCAGCAGGAAAAATTCTTTTTTCTTCATTTTGGACAACACTTGCCCAAATGGAAAACGTGCGTGATGCATCACTGTCGCGTTCTCGGAAATCGCGCACTAACCGTCGTGCCAAACGTAGCTGCCGCGCCGAAATCACCACATTTCGAAAAGATATTTTTTCCCTGGGGCAGATAAAAATGCGATAGATCTGTGCTGCCGGAAACAATTCGGTAATTTCAGGATAAAACGCCTGTATCCCTTCAAAGAGAACCACGGTATTCTCATATACTCTGCAAGTACGATAGCCTACACGCTGGCGTTTGGAAAAGTCAAAAATCGGCGCTTCAATATCTTTTCCCTGGAGCAACAGCTTGATACATGTCTGCAAGTAAGAATAATCCAAAGCCTCAACACTCTCAAAATCAACCGACGCTGTATTTGTATTCGATTTTCCTTTGTAAAAATCATCGATAGAAAGGCATAACAATGTGCGCCCGCTTAATGCAAGCGTCTGTTCAATCAATCGCGCCGCTGTGGTTTTTCCGGAACAAGACGGACCGGCCAACATTACAAAACGCTTACTGTTTTCCACAATACCGCCGGCAGCTACCTGCAAGCGAGACACAAATCCACGCTCGGCATCTGAAACAAAATTCGGCGCATGCCATGCGTTGGAATCAATCACTATCATTTTCTCGATCGACGGTATCTCCGTCCCTTTCAAAAAATCTGTAAATACGCGCAATGGATTCTGCAGAAACAGAACTTTTCCTTCCTTCTAAATATTCATACGGATATTTGGCAGAAAAAATACGTTGAATTTCGGTTCGATCAGAATTCACAAGACGAGTCACCGCCCCTGCGCCACACCCGAATACGGTATGAAACTCCTCCATCATATACACATTATAAAGGCATTCTGTTCCGGGTAATGCATATCCAACATTTTCTTGATTCCCAACGGTATTCTTTTGTCGATATAAATAATACGGTTGGTACCCTGTGCTACATGCAGATTCACGAGCATATTGCACCATTAAAGCGGGAAGTGCAGCATGCTGCATAAAAATATTTGCTTTCTCTTGCCTGAGATCCGCTGCCTTTTTTACGCAAAAAGTGTGAACAGTTAAATTTTCCGGCCCCAAAGCAATTGTACGGTCTACGCTGTCTTGAAAACTTTGCAGAGATTCACCGGGCAACCCTGCAATCAAATCTGTATTGATGAATGGAATACTACTATTTCGAGCATTTTCAAATGCCTGTAAAAGCTGTGCTTCCGTATGGTTTCTTCCGATAGATTTCAAAACTGTTTCGTTTCGTGTTTGAGGATTAATACTAACCCGTGTGATACCATTTTTAGCTGCAATGCACAATTTCTCCATTGTAATAGTATCGGGACGACCTGCTTCCAGCGTAAACTCTTGCAAATATGACAAATCTATTGCCGTGCATACGGTATGCAACAGGTAAGCAAGCTGTTCCGGCTGCAAAATCGTAGGTGTTCCACCGCCAATATATATTGTCGCAACACGTAAGCCAAGCGATCGAATCAAAGTTCCCGTCTGCCTTATATCAGCACAAAGCTGTTCCAAGTAGGCTGGAATTTGATCAAGCAAATGCTTGGTTGCAAAAGAAACAAAAGAGCAATAGCTACAACGTGTCGGGCAAAACGGAATTGATATATACACAGAGCAGCTTTTGGCAGGCATTGCCCGTAAAACTTCTTTTTCAAAAGATGCTACTGTCATGATTAAATCTGTTTTTTCGGTTGAAACGCCGTATTCCTCTGTAAACAGATGCTTTGTCTGCTCCGGGCTCTGCCCGGCAAGCAGAGCCCGGAGTGCCAGCTTGCCGGGACGTACACCGGTTAAAATACCATACGGCAGTTTTTCTCCGTACAAATGCTCAAAAGCCTCTAAAAATGCAAATCCGACACAAAGCTTTTCACCTTGTAGCGAAGACGAACCTTGCGGTTGCACTTTGGAGATAGTAAAACACTGTCCGCATGCGTCCACATGCAATATCACTCGGCACTGCACGGTATCAGCGGATACAGACAGCCGGACAAGCGGTCCTGCATCGTTATGAAAATTCTCACCCGGAAACAACAGCATGCAAAGCATTTGCACATAATATGCATTCTGTATCCCTTCAAGCTGCAAGCGCATATCGTAAGCCCCCGTTCTATAGGCTTATTATACCATTTCAGCAAGCAAATGAAAACCCCATCACAGTTTTTTTACATTTCCTGACGTCAAGAGCAACGTTGCAAAAACGTTCAAAGCATGGTATACTGTAAGAAAAGATATCGGAGGATGGAATGCAAATCTGTGAAGTCGAAGGAATTCGAGGCCTTCTCCCCATACTATGCCTTTATTGGCAGACATTTCCGTATAGGGAAAGAAAGACGCTCGGAACACTGCTGCGTGCAAGAGCACGCGGAAAACTAAAACTCTTCGGCATATACGACGAAGCGCATATATTTCTCGGTTTGGCAATTCTTGCTGCAAATGCAGATTTGGCTTTACTGGACTACTTTGCCGTCACTGCAAAAAGCAGAAACCGCGGCGTTGGCAGCGAAGCATTACAAATGGTCTTGCAACTGTATAAAGAGAAGCGAATGGTGCTGGAAATTGAGCGCATCGATCCTTCTTCCAAAAATGCCAAACAGCGTGAAAAACGCCGGCAATTCTATCTGCGCAATGGATTGCGCAGTGCCAAATTTTATGTTTTTCTGTACGGGATCGCTATGGAAGTGTTGACCAATTCTGCTTCTGTTTCGTATCAGGAATATCGTGAACTGCTTGAAGATGCATTTGGCACACGATATACCAAACATGTCATACAAGCATCGAAGTAAGCAAAACATACACAAATGCCCGAAACGCACAGATAATCTGGCGTCTCGGGCATTTGCTTATCCAAAAGTATTACTATCTCGTGCGCAACCCGGTATACCTGCAAAAATACAGCGTAGCGTCAAGATTGCATACTATCTATCAAAAGACGGATTTGTTGCATAGTAATTTTTTGAATTTAGCTTATCCTGTGCCACACGCAGCGCATCACCGTTCTTACCAAATCAAAAAGATGCCCAAAAGCCCCTGATACATAAGGGTTTTTGAGCATTTTGCATTTTCACCGATTTTTTCGTTTTTTGCCCTTTTTGATGCAAAAATCTTTGATGTAGATAGTATAGCACAAAAGGACGAAAAAAGCAATCGTTCCTTCCGACCGACCAAACACATAGGAAAGATGTTGAATAAAGTTACAAATAAATTCTTTAATTCTTTTCTGTTTTATAGTATGATCAGTTCGATAGATAAGAATTTGACGGAGGCAGTTATGGCATTTGATTTCAAAAAAGAATACAAAGAATTTTATATGCCTAAAAACAAACCACAGATTGTAAATGTTCCAAAGGCAAATTATATTGCCGTAAGAGGTAAAGGCAACCCGAACGAAGAAGGTGGTGCATATCAGCAAGCAATTAGTGTTTTATATGCTGTTGCATACACCGTGAAGATGAGTTATAAAACAGATTACAAAATCGAGGGATTCTTTGAGTATGTTGTGCCACCTCTCGAGGGTTTTTGGTGGCAAGATGATGTTGATGGTGTGGACTACTCTGACAAGTCAACCTTCAACTGGATTTCTGTAATCCGCCTGCCCGATTTTGTGTCTAAAACAGATTTTGAATGGGCAGTAGCAACAGCAACCAAAAAGAAAAAACTGGACTGCTCATCAGCAGAGTTTTTGACCATTGAAGAAGGTCTGTGTGTTCAAATTATGCACGCTGGTCCTTTTGATGATGAACCCGCAATAGTTGCCATGATGGATACTTTCTTGGAGCAAAACGGATATACAAACGACTTCAGCGAAAGCAGATTGCACCATGAGATTTATCTGTCCGATGCAAGAAAGGTTGCTCCCGACAAGTGGAAAACCGTTATTAGGCATCCAATCAAAAAGGTATAACAAATTTCAATATGTCGAACAGATAAGAGCAGATGAGAAGGACTCATCTGCTCTCTGTTGTTACTTGCGGTCGTAAGAGAGAAAAGATTCACAACCACTGCAATTCAAACCGATGAGGACAATTTACCGGCACAAAACTTGTATTTAAAATGTGGATACCATATTTATGAAAAAGGAACCAAAATCAAATTACGCAAAACACTGTGATAAGTACCTGTCTCGTTTATAGCAAGAAGAGACCTCTCTTGCCTGTGACAACAGAGGTCTCTTTTGTCTTGTATTAGCTATTTAGATGTCAAACGGCTTATTCAATACATCTTTTGACCCACTTGTCCCATCTTGGATCCGCCTTGATTTCCTGCTCAACTTGACTGTAATCTGGATTCACCCATATGGGCCAATCATGCGGCAGACCTTCTGCTATCCGTTTGGATTCGCCGGAGGTGCACTTTACAAATCTTATAAGAGGAGCAGTAAAATAATGTTCCTCGTCATCGAGCAGATTTTCAAGCATGTGAGCGTGATCCAATGCTTTGTCAAGTGATGCAAACGCTTCATCGTGATAACCGCGTTCCCATTGCAATCTTGAAAGATACAGATTCAGTTGAATTAGATCCCCGTTATACTCACCATAATTTCCATCATCGCACAAAAGTTCAAACAGCGAGATCGCACCCTTTATCTTCTCAATCGGCATATCACTCTCAAAATTATGAACATTATTTATCAGACCATATACGAGTTGATGCGAAAAATGCTTCGCCATTTTTAAAAGCAAATCACCGATGTAGGCAGCTTCCTGCTTGCCATCAGCCGCCCATGCAAGCATCATCTCACGGCAATGCTCAATTTTGGGCATACGCTCAGCGTAAGAAATAGCCTTATCGTTCTCTCCGAGATTTCTGTAAAGCATCACAAGGAGATAGATTGCCCGTGTGACAATGGCGTTATCGCTTGCGGTTCCGATCAGCTTTTCGCTTATCTTGATTGACTCACTCCAGTATTCATTTTTTCTGTGAACATCGTAATTGTGCTGCATAAAGCCTTCATCATTATAATAAACCCATTCCTTGTGTCTGCGCCAGCCCGCCTCGCTCAATGTCTCCGCAATAGTGATCAACAGTTTCTCATTTTGCGGAAACTCGATCAGTCCCTCACGAATGATTTCCAGGCATTCGTCTACCCATTTGTCATCTCCACGACTTCTGATATGATAGGAGTCAATTTTTTCGATAATGGCATTAATCTTTATTTCACGGTCAGATTTATACCCAAACAGTTCATCAATCGAAATTCCGAAATAATTTGCAATGGTAGGAATCATCTCCATATCGGGATAACTGCCGCCCGCTTCCCAACGGCTAATTGCCTGACCCGTTATGCCGAGGACAGACGCAAGTGTTTCCTGTGTAATACCCTTTACTTTTCTAAGTTCATGTATTTTGTTTCCTATGTTCAAGTTCATATTACATACCTCATTTCTTATAATCGCCGGTGTAATTATAGTGTAGTATATAACAAGACAAATTACAATTATCAATTAATTGTAGGGTATCCAACCATTGATTGAATATTGCCAATCTAATTTTTATAGAATGCCATTATATATAATGCACGCATACCTATCTCTGTTTGATTTTGTCAGCAACTCCGCTTTCACATTCCGCCTTGACTGTTTTGCTTCACCGTTCTTACCAAATCAAAAAGATGCCCAAAAAACCTTGATACACAAGGGTTTTTGAGCATTTTGTATTTCCACCGATTTTTTTCGATTTTTGCCCTTTTTCGATGCAAAAACCTTTGATGTGGATAGTATAGCACAAAAGAGCGAAAAAAGCAATAGTTCCTTCCGACCAACCAAACATATAGGAAAGATGTTGAATAAATTTACAAATAAATTCTTTAATTCTTTTCTGTTTTATGGTGTAATCAGTTCGATAAATAAGAATTTGTGGAGATACCCTTATGGAATGGTTTAATGTATTTGGTTTGGTTTTCATAGTTATTATTATGATTCCGAACATTGTTTTTGCAGTTAGATGTAAAGATGGTTTTGAAAACAGTTGGAACAACAAAGCAGTCGAAATTATTGAACAAATCGGAAGAGTCGGTTGCTTTGGATTTATGGTTTTCAATGTTCCAGGGACTTGGCTTGGCTGGTGGTCGGATGAAGCATTTGCACTATATCTCATCATTGATGCTCTGTTAATTGCCCTTTATTGTGCCATATGGATTATTTGTTGGAAGAAAAACAGTGTTTTTAGAGCATTGGCACTCTCCATAATCCCATCAGTAATTTTCTTGTTTAGTGGATTTATAAGCAGGTCAATATTACTGATTATTACATCAATACTATTTGCACCATCTCATATTTTGATTTCGTATAAGAACGCCAAATGCGTTCGCTAAATTCCAATATGTCGAACAGATAAGAGCAGATGGATGACCCCATCTACTTTCTTATTTTTGCATTCTGATATAAGGTCGGATGGGTAGAAAAACTTTGTACAAAATCGAACAATTTTGCAAAAAGGGCTTGGCGCCGCGATAAAAAAGTGTATAATTATATCAGACCTGAATTTTACACTCAGAATGAGGACAAAGTGCGGCAACTGATATCGTGCGTGCTTGAAGAATATAAGCTTGGGAAAATCGATTATATCGAGGCAAAGAAACGATCCTATGAGAAGATATATCAGTCAGTCGATGCGAGCTTTGACTACGATGCAGAATTTGCAAAAGATACTTGCTACCGGAACATTCCGACAGTTGATAACAGCCTATTTACTATCGCGCGAAAGTTAATATTAGCGGAGAGAACACCTGTCTAAGTGATGGGTGTTCTTTTTATGCTCAAAAGAATAAAAACAATGGTTTTTGAATTAGCAAGCACGGCATTTTGGCAGCCAAAATGCCCCTTGTTAGTGGCAAGCCCCTAATACCCCAATTTAAGAGAGGATGATTTTAATGAGAAAAAGAACTAATCAGATAACAATAGGACTTCACCCGAAGCATTATAAAAAAGTTCAGAAGAAAGCTGAAAAAGCTAATATGAACATCAGCGAATTTATAAGAAAGACTGTTATGGAATCTGAGTTTTACGACTTACCCAGTAACGAGTATATTGAAATGGAACAGCAGGTTAAAGAAGTTTATTTCGAGATTAAAAAGATAGAATTCAAAGTAAGCTACGAAAGGTGTTTGTCAATGGAAAGCCTGGATAAATCTTTGGAACTTAATCTCAAAATCGGAGATATTATAAAACATTTCTATGATAAACAAGCAGCACTCGGCAACTCAAACAAAATGCCAAAATGGTATGGATGGACGAAGAATGAACACCGCCTTTGTATAAGGTTTAATGCTGATGAAAGAGCGAAACTCGATAAGCTCCTTACAAGAACATTCGTAAGTCAGAATACATTAATACAAAGATTGTGTTTAGGAGAACTAATTCCAATTAAAAAGCCGGAATCATACTATGATACACTAAGATACATAAATGATATCGGATGGATTCGACTTATGTCTTTATATCACTATGCAGAAGATTCAAAAACAGCATGGGATAAAATATGCGATGTTCAGGATGTGCGGGATGATACAATGCGGTTAATTCATGATTTTGTCTAAGTTTGTAAGGGACAGGGCTCTTTTTGCGGTTCTGTCCCAAAACTTTTTCGTTGAAATTCCTCATAAATCCCTATAAATCATTGACAAATCGGGAAGAATATTATATAATTATACTTGGATTTTTGTAATTAAACGGAGGTTTAACTATGGGAAACAATATTGAACGTTGGTATTCAATGAAGGAAATCACAGAATATCTTGGTGTAAGCCGTGATACAGTCCTCATTTGGATCGAGAAAAGAGAAATGCCCGCAGCAAAAATCGGCAGGCTTTGGAAGTTTAAAATAAGCGAGGTTGACGCATGGATGAAATCAGGCGTTGCCGCTGAAAAATAATGTAAGGAGGATTATGTATGAATTACGAATTAAAACATTTCGACACAACTCTTGTGCGTTTTTCGGCAACTGAAGATACTAATACTCCTGAGATAAAAATTTTGTGGAAGAATGATGCAAAAAAAGACTTGTTTCCTCTTGATTTAGAATTGACTGAAGAAGGAATCGCAAAATGGCTTAAACATAGAACGATACCTAAAAACCGTGCATATGTGCATAACTTTTTAAGCAAGTGTGGTCTTAATATAAATCGCCCTATGACGATTATAAAGGTTTCAAAAGGACTTTCCATAAATGACTG
>JAXDZV010000093.1:0-15922 GCA_034086705.1 Eubacteriales bacterium
GCCTGCCGCTGACCGCCCGAAAGTAGGCCAACCTTTGTGCCCATGCGGTCCTCAAGCCCCAAGGAAAGCTGTGCGAGCATCTCTCGATACCGCTCTCGCTCCGCTTTGGTAATACCGGGGCGTAGCGTGTGCCGTTTGCCACGGCGTGCCGCCAATGCAAGGTTTTCTTCGATTTGCATGTCGGCGGCCGTCCCCTGCATAGGATCCTGAAATACACGGCCCAAATACTTAGCTCGCTTATATTCCGCAAGCCCTGTTACGTCGATGCCGTCCAACAAAATTTTCCCTTCATCCGGTCTCCAAACACCGCAGATCGCGTTCTGCATAGTGCTTTTCCCAGCCCCGTTGCCACCGATTACCGTTACAAACTCGCCCTGGGTAAGCGTCAGAGAAAGCCGGTCCAGTGCAACCTTTTCCTGCACGGTTCCCGGATAAAAAACCTTCGTCACACCGTGCATTTCAAGCATTGCTGCCATCCTCCTTTCGGACTGTGCGGCGGACAAACAGCTTGCCCTTGACATACGGCACCCCAAGGAACAGCGCCACAACAACCGCTGAGAACATCTTTAATAAATCCGTGTCAAATCCAATGAAAATCACGATTTGGTATACAATGTAGTATATTACCGCGCCCAAAACAACACCGCACAACCGCACGGCAAAATTTTTCGCAATTCGTGAAAATACAGCCTCTCCGATAATCACAGCTGCCAAACCGATTACCACAGCGCCTCTGCCCATATTGATATCGCTATATCCCTGATACTGGCACAAAAACGCACCGGCCAACGCAACAATTCCGTTGGAAAGCGCAAGACCGATCAGTTTCATTAGATTTGTATTAATCCCCTGTGCGCGACTCATCGATGCGTTCGATCCGGTCGCACGAATTGCACAGCCGAGCTCTGTACCGAAAAAAAGGTACAATATACCAATCAGCACAGCCGCTCCCACAATCAGTACCAATAATGCATGCCCGTTGTCCATAGAAGAAAGCAGCACGGAGTAACTGCGGGCGGAAAGTGCACGGTTAGCTTGTCCCATGATCTTCAGATTGACCGACCAAAGCATCAGCTGCGTCAAAATCCCCGACAAAATGGCAGGAATGCCAAGCGCAATATGCAAAAGCCCCGTACACAAGCCCGCCGCAATTCCCGCAAGCATCGCACAAAGCATTGCAATCCATGTAGGCACGCCGGCGATAATCATTATCGCACAGACCGCCGCGCCCGTACAAATCGAGCCATCCACCGTCAAATCGGCAATGTCAAGAATCTTATACGTAATATACACACCGATTGCCATCATCCCCCAAGTCAATCCCTGGGCAATAGCCCCCGGCATCATGCCGAGCAATTCTAACATACAAAAACGCTCCTCTTTTCGGTCAATCTGCAAGTTTATTCCGTAATCGCTTCGTAACCTTCCGGTACCGTAACGCCGAGTTCACGGCATATTTCCGCATTGTAAAGCTTTTTGGCCGGCGCATACTCAATTGGCATTTCGGAGATATTTGCTTCGCCCTTTAAAATTTTCGCCGCCATTTCACCGGTTTTATATCCCAGATCATAGTAACTGATAGAAAGCGCAGCCACTCCGCATCCGGAGCAAATGCCCTGCTCACCGGCTATCACAGGTACCTTCTTCTCCCGCACCACATTTGCAATTGTCCCAGTGCAAGCAGCAGCGGTATTATCCGTCGGAATATAAATGACATCGCTGTTGTTTGCAGCATTAGCCACAACCGTTGCAATATCGTTGGAGTCGCTGAAAGAAAAACGGGTTGTCTGCACATTCTTACCGGCAAGGTAGCTCTCCATCACACGCACCTGATATTCGGAGTTCGGTTCCGCAGAACAATACAAAAGGCCAACTTTTTGTGTCTGCGGAAACAGCTCCAAAATCATGTCGCCTTGCTCTGTCAACGGTGCAAGGTCCGAAGTGCCGGAAACATTGCCGCCAACCGTTCCGTTAAAATCAGAAAGGCCCAGTGCCGTTCCATATTCCGTAATAGAAGTTCCTAAAATCGGAATCTCAGAGGTTGCATTGTATGCCGCCTGCAATGCTGCCGTTGCATTTGCCATAATCAAATCAACCTTTTTGGAAACAAATGCATTTGCTATCGTTGTGCACGCTGTGGAATCCCCTGCAGCGTTCTGTACATCAATTTCTACATTTTCAGCACCGAGCAACGATTTCAATGCATCTTCAAAGCCCTGTGTCGCTGCATCCAGCGCCAAATGCTGTGTTAGTTGACAAACACCAACGGTGTATTTCGTCTTTTTTGTGCAGCCCGCCATCGGCAACACAGCCGAAATACCTAACAGCACTGCCATGCACATAGCTACCAGTTTTTTGCTTTTCATTGTCTTTTCCCCCTTAGTTAAATAGAATTTCGTTAAAAAAACATCCCCCACAGATCTATGATCCGTGAGGAAATCGCAAACGCTTCCATGCTTGCGGTAAACCGTTGAAAAATGAGCGGCTTCGCTCATTTTCCGACATCTACACAGCATTCTTTCCCCGCTCAACCGGTACCAAGAGAACTCCCTGACGCATCACAACTGAGCCCGCAACATCCTGCTGCGCCGCGACCATCTCCTTTTGACCAATTTTTGTTATGATACCACGCTGATGAATCTTTGTCAAGCATTTCTGCGGCTTTTCTGCATAAAAACTGTATTTTTTTGCATCTTTCTTCTCTATATGCGGATGGCTCTCCCTTGCTTTTCTTCACCGTAGATTTTAGATAACTGCAAAAGTTATTTTGCACAAAACGCTTGACAAGTTCCTCTGCTTCTGCTATAATTTTCGTGTTCCAGTGCATGTAGCCTTTCTTTTTCGTTGTTCTTTTCGTTGCATGTTGCTTCGCGTGTACGCTTACGGGGTGTGGCTCAGTTTGGTAGAGCGCTTGGTTCGGGACCAAGAGGCCGCTGGTTCAAGTCCAGTCACTCCGACCATATCGAGTATTCATAAGGGATTTCACTTATGAATACTCGATTTTTTTGTCTTGATACGGTTTTATGTATGAGCAGGCGGAATACCTGCTCTTTTGCTATGCCGGTAACGGCTCGGTGAGATACTCCACTGCAACGCCTTTGCGGGTATCGGCTTTGATGTGCTGTCTTTGAGATACCTCGGGTATTTCCACATACCCGACAAAGCGGTAGTAGATAACGATTCTCTGCGTTCTGTTTTTGCAGGATTCGTGCTATTGTCTCATTGCCTTTACCTGCAAGACACATTTTGAAAATTCTCTTTACCACATCTGACGCCTCCGGGTCGATAACCCACTTCTTTTGGGTTTCGGGGGATTTCATATACTCATACGGCGGTTGGATAACGGTTCGCCATAGAACCACGCAAGCGGTGCGCGGTTCCTTGATTGGTCATTCAATATCTAAACTTTCTTTCATCAAAACCTTAATGTTTTGACAAACAGAATTGAGTTGTTCTTTTTCTTCCTCGGAAATATTTGCATGACACGAGTATGCGTTTATATCCCATATCGGGTAATGCATATCGTCAGCCATTCTCTCTTTCAGGTATACAAGACGGTCGGCATCTTCCAGCGCCCAATAAATATTACGTTCAAAGCTCGTTTCTATACGTGCCATACCGTCGGCAATTTGCAACGCTTCAGCTTTTCTGTTTGTATCGCAATAGTGTCGGAACAAAATACTGCGCGCTTCATTTCGGCAGTCATTGTCTGTTGAATGTTGCTCTATTCTATATGCGATAGAGACTATCTCGCCGTCATATGCTTTGCACAACTCCTTATCTTCACTTGCAACGTATAACGCATACATCAAAGAACAAAGGAGCTGCTCATTGTTAGGATATTTGTTCAACGCTTCACGCAGCCGTACAATTGGTTCATCAATTATGCCTTTATCAAGTTTTTCTTCAGCAACGGAAATGATGCTTCTGATCTCCCTTTGCTTTTCTTTTTCATCCACGCCAAGCAAGCCATCAACGGTGATGCCAAATAATTCAGCCAAAGCAGGTAATGCAAATATGTCAGGACAAGTAGTACCGGTTTCCCACCGGCTTACTGCTTGCGGTGAGACACCCATATACTCGGCAAGCTGTTCTTGCGTCATGTCTTTTTCTTTTCGTAATTTCTTGATTCTATCTTTAAACTGCAACATAGTTTCCTCCAAAATGTTTTTTGAAAGCTTTCGACTATATTGTAGCATACTATTCTAATTATGAAAGCAATCGTTTTGAGGAAAATTTTAAACAAAACCGGGAGAAAGAGAACCCGTATGGATTATACGATTTCTCGATTGTATTAGGGTCGGGAAAATATAGCCAGAAAACGTCGGGAGGAAACGACCAGTAGCGGCCGGAAACAAATGACCAAGCCGAAAAAAGAAGTCAGCAATCCGGATTGAAGCATAGTTGAGTTCAAATACGGATAATGTATTCTCCGCCGAGAGTTTTCCACCGCCATAGTGGCATGCAGGCAAATGAGCATAGCAGGTTCAAACAATAGCAGGTTCAAACAAAATTACGATTATGTTGCCCACTCGGAGCGTATGGAAACTGAGAAATTTGCACATGCATTTTATAATATTGTATCGCCGCGGTGTGATAGTAACTTCATCTCCATAAGAAAACTCATAATCCAATGTTCTGCCGAAGTAAAAATCTTTTGTCTGATACATTCCCGCTGTACACATTGCAAACAACTCCTCCGCTCTTTCAATTCTCATGGGAAAACACCGTGCGATCAGTTGGATGCAAATACCAAGCTTCGCTTTATTGCGGCGAATATCCAAATCCCATCTGATTTAGCCATTTCTTTGCTTCATACAGCCAATCTTTTGTATATTCCGTCGCGGTATCCGTCATTAGATTGGTAACAACGTCACTGGTGGCGACGCCGTGCGTTCCTACCGGATACACATGCAATTCAAAGGGAATCCGGTGCTCCGCCAAAGCTGCCGCATACAGAATGCTGTTCATGGCTGGCACGCAAGGATCCTGCGCTGTATGCCATAGAAATGCAGGTGGCGTTGTATCCCGAACGTTGCACTCACAGGAGAAAAAAGATACTTCCTCCGGGGTGCGATTTTCCGTTCCGCAAAGATTGTCCATGCTGAATGCATGTGTAAAACGCGGATCTGCCGTGATAACGGGATATGCCAGAACAGAGGCAGCAACCGGCTTACTCTGCGGAAAAACAGCGCGCACCTGCTCGCAATCATACTGCGTTGCATAGTGTGCCGCAAGATGTCCCCCGGCAGAAAAACCCATCAACGTGATTCTGGAAAGATCACAATGCCAAGCTTGGGCATTTGCATGGATGAGTTCCAATAGGGCAGCCACCTCCCGCAATTGTGTGGGGAAACAGTGCGGTGCCACCGAATAGGTCAGCGTAAAAACATTAAATCCTTCTGCCAGAAAATGCAGTGCAACCGGCTCTGATTCGCAATCTGAGCACAATGCATATGCCCCGCCGGGGCAAATCAAAAGGCAAGGATGCTGCACGTTTTGCCTGTGGATTTGCGCAAGGTTGTCCGGCAAATACACTTCCACAGTTGGATCACACCCGTTTTCTCCCAAGAAGGGGAAATATGCCTGCAAATGCAATACCATATGTTTCATAATAACTCCGTTTCTCGATTCTGCCAAGGCAAAATGAAAAGCAAAATAAAAAAATGAAAAGACGCGGCAAACCCCAAAAGGTCCACAGCGTCTTGGTGGAGACAGGGAGGCTCGAACTCTCGACCTCACGGATGTGAACCGTGCGCTCTGACCAACTGAGCTATGCCTCCGTTACGCCGTTTATTGTACCATAAAGAACAGATGCTGTCAAGCCCCTGCACAAAAAAAGGAAGTCCAACGTTGCCGCTGGACCCCCTCATTTTATTCGTGTTTTATCGCTTCGGTGCCATTTCCTTTTCCGTGCGCTCAATAATCATACGCTGCCAATCCTCGTCCAGCGTTACAAACCGTGCAGACCAGCCCGATACACGTACAGCCAAGCTTTGATACTGCTCAGGATGCTTCTGCGCTTCACGCAAAACCTCCGTATCCACCACATCCACCTGCATAAAATAGCCACCCAGCGTGCAAAATCCGCGCAAAAGCCCTTCAATGGCCTCCAAACCCTCTGCGCCGTTTACACACGTTGGATCTAACCGAATATCCAGTGTTGTCCCCCCGCGTAACTCCGTATAGTCTGCTTTGCAACAACTGCGTATAATCGCCGTTGCTCCTTTGCAATCCGTTGAAGGTGTGGGCGAAATATTGCCCGCGAGAATGTCTCCGCACCGGAACCCGTGTGCATGTGCAAATCGGGTATCCTTCCAGTCAATCTGTCTGCCAAAGGTGCTAATGCCCGCGGTTCGAATGACGCCGCAGCGCTGCGGAACCTTTTCCATTTCCGCACAATAATCATGTATGATCCGCGTTACCAGACCATCCACCTCATCTGAATCATTTCCGTAATACTGGTAGGCCCCGCGTACATATTGCCGTAAATCCTCATGGCCCTGCCAATCGTTCTTAAGAATGCCAATCAGCTCCGACAGCGTAACTTTCTTTTCTTCATATACCAGCTTTTTCACAGCCAACATGCTGTTTGCAATATCCGGAATGCCGCCAACATGCAGCGAGCAAACCACATAAACCGGACCGCCGCATTCATAATCGCATGCATGCTCTATGCAGCCGTCTTCAAACAGAGCAATCAGCGCAGGGATCGGCATGTTTTCCGGCTTAAGGATAAACCCGTCTGCGGCTCCTTCAAACCAATCCACCAGCTCACGCATACCTTCCAAAAACGCAGCATACAACGATTCAAAATCCGGATGCTCAACAATTTCTCTGCCATCCAGGCACAATGCACAATCTTGATATACTTTGTACAAATCCCGCGGGTAATATGCAAACCGTGTCTTTCCGGGAATCTGAACTTCCCAGCAACCGTCGTTTGCAAAATGGGTTGCTTCCTTTTCATCGTACCCGGTATTGACAAGCGATTGCAGCACCACTTTTTCATTATAAATCGCCACAACCCCGCTGCCGTGCCGAATGACCCGTGCCATCAGCTCATACATCCATTTCGGCGTCTGCTCATTGACTCGTACGGCAATCGGAAAATCTCCGATTGGAAATTCTTCTACAATCTCCAAAACCAGGCGGGTCATAGGACCGCACTGATCTTTTCCGCTTTCGTCAATACCGCCTAAGACAATATTCTGATAGTGCTGCCCGTCTCCGCTTCCGCGAAATTCTAAATTGATCCATTCACAGCCCTTGATAAAGAAGTGCGCTGTCAGCTCCCGTGCCTGCTCCTCCGTAATTCTGCCCGCGGCAAGATCTGCCTCCAACAGTCCGTTAAGCATCACATCGATCCGGCCGATGCCCGGCCAGGAACCGCAAAGACGAATAAAGGAAAACGTAAACCAAAGCGCTTGCAGCCCCTGCCGGAAGGTTTTCGGCGGAGCAAACGGTACCAAAGCAAGATTTTCGCGCAAATCCGCATAATATGCCTTTTGTTCCTGCGTTTGCGCAGCTGCTTCCCGCTGTTCCAAAAGCTGCATATACCGCTTATGGTAAACTCCCAAAGCATCCAGCATATATTGCAAACTCTTGAGAAACTCTGTTTGCTCCTGCGTGCAGGGCTGCTCCATTCGCGCTGCTATACGGCGGCGGAAACTGTCCGTTCCTTCTCGTAATACACGGTCAAAATTTGCCGTCAGATGGCTATATGACCAGAACACGCTCTCTTCTTTCGGATCTACAGTAAAAGGAATTCTGTGTCTGATGGCTGTGCCAAGCGTTGCAGCCCCCACCAGCAGTTCTCCTTCCACATGCCGCAAAGGTGCCTGCTCTGCAATGCTGAGATAACAAATCTCAGCACGGCGCGACACCGGCAAATCGAAAAAGTTCGGAATTTCGCGTACGATTGCCGGATGCGCCAACGTTTCTCTGCCGTATTCGCCAGCCAAAGAACGCGCTGCGAAACGGCGCGTCTGCTCGCTGGTTCGAATCGGACGCGGCGTGTTACACGGTGTTGGAAAAATGACTCTTTCTGTTTGTTCCATGGTACTTCTCCCTATGCATGTCATCACATGCCTTGTTTTCTGTGTTTTTCTGTATTACTGCGCTGCGGCAGAGGCCAGAACAGCGGCGTCTGAAGAGATTGGGTATGCTTGCGCTAAAGCCGTTAACGTTTGCGCATATGACTCGTTTTGCATTGCTTGCCGCGCCAACGCAAAATAGTATGGTTTTCCCGCACCGATATAATATACCAAGCTTACGCCCGCCTCATCGTTTTGCAAAATCGCCGTATCTCCCGGCTGCCGCTCTTCTGCAAAAGCAAACGCCGCCGTTTGCTCCCAAAGAGATGCGCGCGGCACATCGCTACGTAACCCGTCTGCCTCTGCACCACTGAAATTGTTTTGTTGTGCCAATGCGAGAAAATTCTCATAGCCGGGATCTGCCTGATAGGTCTTTTGCAGCGCCTGCGCCTTCTCAAGACAGATCTGCTCCGTTCGAAAAACCGACAGAGGAAAAACTATCTCATGCAGTGTAACCGTTGCATCTTGCGGCAAATACGGTGCTTTCTGCACAGCATATACACGAAAGGCGCTGTTGGCTTGATCTTCCATCCAGATAGTATCTTTTGCGGCACGCTCCGGTGTAAACAACCATTCACCCAGCGATGCACCATCATCCGTCACACCGGTGAACAATGCCGTATCAGCTTGTGCGGCAGCTGCCGTCGAGGCAACCCCGTTTGCTTTTTCAATCATAGTGATCAAATGCTCGCGGAAGGTTTTCTCCTGGGGTACTGCTGCAAGCTCTTGTGCAAGAGCCTTTGCATTTGCAACACTCTGCGCATTCCCCGCCGTATAGAAGAATGCATATGCGTATATATCTGCCATATAAGCGCCGCTGCGCAAATCCGACGTTGCGTATGTTTCGATCTGTTCGTCGCTGAATGTGGGATACTGCACCGTTTCCGCATAGCGCTGCGCCATATAATTCAACTGCATCACATTGGAAACATCTTCTGCACGCACGCCTTGCGGCAGCCCCGTAGCAGCCTGTGCCATTGTCGCAATCGTTGTTTTGGATTCCTCCGGAACAAAAATGCCTGCAGCATAGGCACCCTCTGCAAGTAAAAGCGTCTGCTGCAATTCACTTTGCAATCCGCTTAGCAAAATATCCACAGCGTTTGTTCCGTTCACCGTTTGGGAACGCAGGGGCTTTTCCGGGTCTATCCCTGTTTTCTCCTGAAATGCATCGCCGTAGGAACTCTGCAAATTGGCATAATACCGAGAAAAGCAATACCGCATCATACAGCCATCTATCTTAAAATGCTCGCTCTGCATCGCTGTTTGTCTGCGCAGCGATGCACCGCCATCTATCGCACGGTCATACAAAAAAGCAACCACCAATCCGACAACCATCACCGCAAGCATTATCCCGATGATCCAAGAAACACGATACCGCATCTTTTTCTGCTGCATCATTTGCCGCGCTGCCAACGGTGCCTCCTGCGTCGCTGCTTTCGGCGCTGTTTTCCGTTTCACCATACTCCTGTTCCTCCATTGCATGTTTTTCACGCAAGCTGTCTTTCTTAAGTATAGCATCCGCCGCATTGTTTGGCAAGACCCCGCGAAGAGTTTTCAAAAAATTCAAAAACATTGCAGATTTTTCGAAAATATCTTACGGCCAACGGATGACAAGCCCCCGAAAATATGGTACAATATTTCAAGATAAAACACCTACCCGTTCCGGCGGGACATGAAGGAAGGAACAATCATGGTACAATGTGAAAACGGCTATAACTGTTATGAGCTGCGCGCCGTTGACGACGGCATTTTCCGTCTGCGCGTCGGCTTCCTTGGGGAATTTCATGATACACTGCTCTCCAGATACAAAATCCTGCATGAACAGGAAAAAATGAAAGCAGAACAAATCCAAAAGGATGGCTGCGTTTGCCTTTGCGCCGCAGGCAAAACCGCAACACTGGATCCCGCAGCAGGTACACTGTGCATCGCGGGCGGAAAAAAACCACTCCAAATTTCCTTTTCGGCACTACCAGGCCAAAAATACCTCAAAGGAGAAGGCTTCACGCTGACCATTCCCTTGGAACCGCAAGAGCGTCTGTTCGGCATCGGAGACGAAGGACGCACCAGCATTGCGCGGCGCGGTACAATCTGCAACATTAACATTGTAAATGTACAAGCATATGGGCCTGTTCCCTACCTCATGAGCACAGGTGGCTGGTCTATTCTGGTCAACTGTACCTATCCCCAGATATACGATTTAGGAAAAACAGATCCGGACCGCATCGTTCTAACTGCAGAAAACGGCTATGTTGATTTTTACATCTTTCTTCCCGCGGATGGCAGCATTGCGGGCAATCTGGAGCTTTCAACACGTATCACCGGCCGTCCTTTGCTGATGCCCAAATCTTTCTACGGCTTCACCTTCGTGTTCAACGAAATGACGGATGCACGTCACATGCTTTATGAGTGTAAAATGTTCCGAGATGATGATATTCCCGTCGATACTGTAGGGCTTGAGCCGCAGTGGATGGAAAAAATGTATGACTTTTCCACAGACAAAAAATGGGACCAGGGAAGATTTTGGTTTCCCGATTGGGAGCCTGCCAACAACAGCGGCAACTGGACCTTTGGTTGGGCTCTACGCAACCTTGGCTTTAAGCTCTCGCTGTGGCTGTGTAACAATTACGATTTGCTGTGGGAGGAAGAGCGGCAAGCCGGCTGCTTTGACAAACCCAAGGAAATCAACTATTCCTACACCGATGCCATGATCCGTGACGGGCATTTTGCAAACTCAACTTTCATCGATGAGATTACAAAGCGAGATGAAGCATGGTTTACGCATTTGGAAAAATTTGTAGACAATGGCGCTGCCGGCTTCAAAATGGACGGCTGCTCCCAGGTGACGCATCATCCCGATCGATATTGGGCATGTAAATATCACGATGATGAAGTACACAATGTGTATCCGGTAATTTATGCAAAGCAAATGAAAGAGGGGTTTCAACGCCACACGAAAGGCCGGCGCGCAGTTCTGTATACCCCTTGCGTATATGCCGGTACCCAGCAATACGCCGCTTCCTGGGCGGGCGATACAGGCGGTGGCTTTAAGACTTTAATTTCCATGCTGAATTATGGTTTTTGCGGGCATACAAACGTCACCTGCGACATGGACCCAACCCCACAGGGCATACATTACGGCTTCCTTTTGCCCTGGGTACAATATCTTGGTTGGAACAACTGGCAGCAGCCGTGGTTTTTGCCGCAAGATCTGCACAACATGCTCCGCGATTATGCAAAGCTGCGTTCTTCTTTGTTTCCATATATTTATTCTATGGCATACCGTTCGCATTTGACCGGCTTGCCGGTAGCGCGAGCTCTTTCCATGATGCACGCAGACCACCCAGAATATGATACTGTCCAAAACTGTTATTATCTCGGAGACGCACTGCTGGTTGGAGCATTTGATATGCATCTGACATTGCCAAAAGGCGACTGGTTTGACTATTTTACCGGACAGAAATACAGCGGCGGCAGAGAACTGGATTATGAAATTCCCAAAGGCCGCGGCGGCGCACTGTTGGTAAAGGCGGGCAGCGTTTTCTGCACGATGGAACCGCAAAAATACATTGAAGAGAAAGTGCCTCAAACCTATAATCTGCTTGTGTATCCGGGCGGCGATGCTTCATTTACCCTGTATGACGATGACGGGTTGACCTATGCCTATGAAGACGGCGCCTATACACAAACACAGATCTCACTCACACAAACAACGCCCCGTGCATGTACTTTGCATATTGCGCAGCGACAGGGTACCTGGCAAGCTCGTCCACGACAGGCAGACGAACCTCTTTCCACACCGGATGTTCCGGGGGTTTCTCCAATTCCCGGATTTCATGTATACATACATGCGGCACCTTCCGCGCAAGTTTTTTGCAGCGACGGAACGCCAATCCCGGTGGAGCGCAAAGAAAACGGCTGTGTCTTCCATGTTCCTGCAAAACAGCACGCCAACGGACCGCTCTGCTATCATATCACTTATTAATCATGCACAAAGCCAAGACGCTGGGAACTGCAGCGCCTTGGCTTTTACAATTTTCTACCGCTGCTCGTGAATTCCTTTTTTTGGTATCTTAGGATTTTCACGGAGGAATAATTGACGAATGATTCAAAATCTGCTATGCTGTACATATACTGCGTTACCATGAAAGGAGGAACAGATATGGATACGATTTTCTGGTTGGTTGCCCTAGTGCTTTTTCTCATTTTAGAAGCCGGCACAGTCGCGTTGGTATCTGCATGGTTTGCAGCCGGTGCCCTGGTTGCTTTGTTCGCAAGTTTGCTGCATGCGCCGCTTTGGCTGCAGGCACTTTTATTTGCCGTTGTCTCAATCTTACTCCTTGCCTGCCTACGCCCCATAACACGAAAATATTTCAAGCCCCATTTGGTACGCACCAATGTGGATGCTCTGCTTGGTGCTGAAGGTTATGTTACCGCGCAAATCGACAATCTTGCAGCTACCGGCCAGGTGAAACTCGGCGCTATGGAATGGACCGCCCGAAGCACATCCGGTGCCCCCATCGCCAAAGGTACCTTGGTCAAAGTTGACCGCATCAGCGGCGTTAAGGTTTATGTTACCGCGGTTTCGAACACAGAACCGGCATCATAATGGTAGATGTCGCTATGCATAACATTCATTTTTAAAAACTGGAGGGAACTCGTATGGAACTATTTATCATCGGTGCTATTTTATTAATCCTCTTCTTTATCATCATTTCCAATATTGTCATTGTGCAGCAATCTATGACCTTTGTAATTGAGCGGCTTGGTGCCTTCCATTGTGTGTGGGGCGTTGGAATGCATTTCAAAATCCCCTTTATCGATCGCATTGCCCGCAAAGTTTCCTTAAAAGAGCAAGTGCTGGATTATCCACCGCAGCCTGTCATTACCAAAGACAATGTTACTATGCAAATCGATACTGTTGTTTATTTTCAAATTACCGACCCTAAACTCTATGCCTACGGCGTGGAACAGCCGATGGCCGCTATGGAAACACTCACCGCAACCACACTGCGTAATATCATCGGCGATTTGGAACTGGATCAAACGCTCACCTCCCGTGATGTTGTCAATACCAAGATGCGTGCAATTTTGGACGAAGCAACCGATCCTTGGGGCATCAAAGTCAACCGTGTGGAGCTGAAGAATATTTTACCGCCGGCAGATATTCAAAACTCTATGGAAAAACAAATGAAGGCGGAACGCGATCGCCGTCAAGCCATTCTGCAAGCGGAGGGACAGAAAAAATCCGCCATCCTTATTGCAGAGGGTGAAAAAGAATCCGCCATTCTACGTGCCAGTGCCGAAAAAGAGGCAGCTATCTTGAAAGCAGAGGCCGAAAAGCAAGCAGCTGTACTACGTGCAGACGGTGAAGCGCAGGCCATATTAGCTGTACAAAAAGCTCTCGCTGATTCGCTTGCTCTGCTCAATGAAAAAGCACCCAATGCGCAAGTGCTTAAACTCAAATCCATCGAGGCAATGCAAAAAATTGCAGACGGTAAAGCTACTAAAATCATTATTCCCAGTGAAATGCAAGGGCTTGTTGGGCTAGCCAACGGAATTGCAGAGGGTATCGGGGAATCAACGCCGAACAAATAAAAAATCGGTCTCCACAAGCAAACGCCCTGATATGTACCCCCACATTCCCCGCTATCCCGTTCGCTTTTTCCGATGCTGTAAACAACTGTAAATAACAAGCACAAGCCGAGTAAGGCTTTTCCCAAATAACGGTGAATCCTCCGTATGTTTCTGCCATACGGAGGATTTCATTCAAAAAATTTGCCTGTTTTAAAGCAGAAATTTTATAATCGCAAATTGCAATAGGAAGTTGCAATAGTTTTGAATAGTGACAATCCTTTCATTTGCGTTTTGTTCTTTCAGAGGGAGGGGCGCAGCCCCGACCGGAGGAAGAACAAAACGCGGCACGGCTGCTACAGGGCGTAGATTTTGTCCAGTTCCGCTTCAAACAGTTCCTCCGGGGTGCGGTAGCTCAGAATTCTTCCGGGCAGGCTGTTTGCCCAATCCTCCATGTACGCGATGTCCTCCGGCGTGTAGTCGGTCATGCTCTTCCCCTTGGGAATGAAGCGTCGAAGCAGCCTGTTGTGACACTCATTGGTTCTCTTTTCCCAAGAAGAGTAGGGGTGTGTAAAGTACACGGAGATCCCCTGTTTTGCAAAGTTAGACAACTCTGCAAACTCACTGCCGTTGTCACCCGTAATACTGCGAAACACGCGGCTCACGCGGTCTCCAAAACCGGAAAGTACGCGCTCCAATGCAGTTTGTATAGCGGCTGCTGTATGGCTTTCTGCCTTGACCCAGATGGAATTTCGGGTTTTTCTCTCTGTAATCGTCAGTGCACATGGTTCATTTTCCTTCTTGCTTCCCATTACGGTGTCGATCTCCCAATGCCCAAATTCTTCCCGAAATTCCACATTTTCAGGACGGACCTCTATGCTATCGCCTAGGATTCTCTTGTTTTTCCGAATTTTCCTCCCCTGTGTATTCCGGCTGAGCTTCTCCGGAAGATCGATATTTTTGATAGTCAGCAGACCCTTGTCCACATAGTTGTACAGCGTTTTTGTGCACACCATCTGATTACGGCAAAACATCCCGCTGGCCAACGCTCTGCCATAGCAGACATCCAAAGACCACTTTTTCTCGTGAAAGCGTTGCTCTACAAATCTGCAAAATTCGCTTACCGCCAGCCGCTTGTACTGCCTGCGGCTGTTCACGCGGTTGTTCTTGTAGGCAGCTTCTCCGGCTTTTGCCTTGTATCGGCTCACCTTGCCGTTGTACAGCAAAACGGTGCCGCGCTTGATCTCGTTCTTGATCGTGTTATATGGGCGACCCAGTGCCTTGGCGATTTTATATGGCAACCAACCGTCCCGTAGCCGCACCTCTATTTCGTGTCGTTCTTCCGCTAAAAGGTGTTGCCCTTTCCGATGTTCGATGCTATAATTGGGATTGTCCATAGTGATGATCCTCCGTATGAGTTGTTTGTGGTGAACTAATTCTACCACGGATTCGTCACTATGGATATCTTTTTCTACTATTGCATCTTCATTTTACAATGTGCCCTTTTTTCAAAAGAAAACAATATGTTATGTTTTTTGGCAGTCGATACCGAATATCGCAGACAGCATATTGCGAAAAGATGGTATCTTATATGCTGAAATTTTTGGACCCTGAAAGAGACATTATTGTCACTACATACCGCGCGAAGGAGTACCGGAAGGAATAGCCGCAAGGGCCTTCTATAAGCATTTAGGGTTTGTTGAGGGAAAACTGACAGAAGAATTCGGAAGTCCGGTTCAGGAGTTTGTTTTAATACGACATAGCACGAATTAAGAAGTAAATTACTTATTACATTTCTATAATAGAATGTGGAAAAGGAGAGATGTAATAATGGATATTAAAATGATTAAGGAGAATAAACTTAAAACAATCCTAAAGTTTGCTATTCCAAGCACCATAGCAATGCTTTTGCAAACGGCAATTACGATAACCGACGGCTATTTCACCGGAAATTATGTAGGTGAAAATGCTTTGGCGGCGATAAATCTTGGATTGCCGATTCTTTATTTTTATCTCGGTCTTGGACTCTGTATAGGTGTCGGCGGAAGTGTAATCAACGGAAGACTTCTTGGGGCAAAGGATAAAAACAAGGCTTCCCAGGTGTTTTCACAGACGCTTGTTAATATAGAAATGAAACGCTTAATTATATACATACATGGCAAAGGTGGAAATGCAGAGGAAGCAAACCACTACCGGCCTCTTTTTCCTGAAGGCGATGTGGTTGGTTTTGACTACATATCACAAAATCCATGGGA
>JAXDZV010000020.1:0-17825 GCA_034086705.1 Eubacteriales bacterium
TTTCTTCTTGGTCGATTCCGCCTTCTGGCGGTAGCCGAGCCTGACAAAGACTCGGTACAGGGAGCCTGGATGACGGCTGTACGCTTTTTCCTCCCGCAGCTTGCCGTACAATTCGCAAATGCTGCTGTTGGGATTTCGGCGATGGTAGTTCCTGATCCAAGTCAGTTCCTGCTCTATGTGTGCATTGGGGTGTGGGCTGTGAGGACGATGTGACTTGTTGGGAAGGGGCTCTTTCGTACTATCGTACTGCTTATTCCAGCGCATGAGAGAGGCCTTGGATATGTGATACCGCCGACATACGAACGAGATGTCGTTTGTTTGGCGGTATAGCTTCACCGAATTTACTGTTGTCGTAATTTCATGTGGCAAATACCGTTTGTTCTGTGATATAATAGTCATGGCGATTGAGTCCTTTCGTTAGGGTTTGGGTTGTGGTGACTTTTATTCTAACGTACTCAATCGCTCTTTTCTATTTCTTTGGTCTCACATCAATTGTAACTCTACATATAATAATACCATTATTTCGTACAAAACTCTTGCAAAGCACGCAGAAGCTATGCTATAATCACACCGAATAAGCGGGTTGCCCGCAGAAAAAAGGAGAATAGAATATGGAAAAACTGAGAGTTGGCTGTGTCGGCATTGGCGGCATGGGAAATGTCCATTTAAAGGGCTACACAGGAGATGATCGGGTACAGGTTGTCGCACTGTGCGATTTAATTCCGGATAAAATGACCGGTGCAAAAAAGAACTGGAATTTACCCGACGCAAACTGCTATACAGATTTTCGGGAAATGATCGACCGGGAAAATCTTGACGTAGTCGACATCGCAACGCCAAATGATTTTCATTCCATCATCGCCGTATACGCACTGGACCACGGTTGCCATGTGTTCTGCGAAAAGCCGGATGCTATCAATGTGGAAGAAGCTCTGAAAATGAAAGAAGCTTCCGAGCGGAACAACAAAGTGCTCATGATCATGCGCAACAACCGTTACT
This sequence comes from Eubacteriales bacterium, assembly GCA_034086705.1. Lineage (GTDB taxonomy): Bacteria > Bacillota > Clostridia > Oscillospirales > CAG-272 > UMGS1225. The sequence goes on from JAXDZV010000020.1 coordinate 1,000, forward strand.
ACGGGCACTCTGTTTTTGCAAAGAAATACATCGAAAGCGGTAAGATGGGGGATATTTACTGCGGTCGCTGCGGCTGGATCCGGCGGCGCGGCATCCCGGGCAAAGGAGGCTGGTTTACTACAAAGGCACAGTCCGGCGGTGGCCCGCTGATCGATTTGGGTGTACACATGATCGACTTGTCCATCTGGCTTATGGGGAACCCGACGCCGGTTGCCGTCAGCGGCGCAACTTTCTGTAAGTTTGCCGATGACGACGCCCAGAGCGATTCTGTGCATGCAAACTTTGGAACTAAGCAGGAAAACGGTACCTTTGACGTAGAAGATTTGGCAATGGGTTTGATCCGCTTTGACAACGGTGCAGTGCTGCAAATCGAATTCTCCTGGGCTTCCAATGTAGAACGAGAAACGCGCTTTGTTGAATTGCGCGGTACCAAGTCTGGATTGACCTGGGAAGGAGACAGCGGCGTTACCTTCTATTCCGAAGAAAATGGCCAGTTGACCGATCTGCATCCGCATTGCACACCGGGAGATGGACATGTTGCCAACTTGCGGCATTTTGTGGATGTAGTCGTAGACCACAAAGCACCGGACTTTGTGCCGATACAAGGTGTCAACATGATCAAAATTCTGCAGGCTCTTTATCAATCTGCCGAAACCGGAAAAGAAGTACAGCTGTAAGTACACATATCAATATCATAAAACTCCGGGTAGTCTTCGCCATATGCCGAAGACTACCCGGAGTTTTTACTGTAAAATTGTTGCGGCAAAGGGTGTTGCCTTGTATAGACTCTGAGAATTCAGCTGTGCGGCAAACCTGCACGGCGCAAAGCAAGTACAACGGCGGGAATCAAAAGAATTTGCAAAGCAATTCCCGGCAGACAGGTTGTTACGGCACCAGCAAAAAATGCCGACAACGGAAATACTGCCGGATTGAGCCCCGCGCACAAAAATCTCGCTGCTCCCCAAACAAGACGACCGCCAAGCATGGCGAGCAGCAAAGACAGGTAAACATACCCCGCTTTTTTGGGAAAAATACGATATAAAAAACCCGCCAAAAGACCGTATACCGCCAACTCTGCACTCATACAGACTGCGGTTGGAAAAAACGGCGGCATGCCAAACATAGCCGATCGCAGCAGTGGCGCAATATAACCGATGCACAGTCCCCATGGCCAACCGCACAAAAAACCGCACAGCAGCACAGGAATGTGCATTGGGCACAACATCTGCCCTATCTGCGGTATTTGTCCGGTCACAAACGGAAGTATCCAACACAGCCCCAAACACACACCGGATATTATGAGATTCGCCAACCATTTTTTCATAAAAATTCCTTTCTGCACGCAAATAGGCACCGCTGCCTCCCACCAGAGAGACTGCGGTGCCTTCGTGACACCATATTATCAATACAATCGATAGAAGATATGTACAAATACACGTACAAATACGGGAAACTTCTGTTCCCCACCGTCCTACACGGCACAGCGCTTATGCACTGCGCTTTCGAGTATACCAAATGTGCGAAAAAATAGCAAGTGCTTTTTCAAATCGCACACAACTTTGCCACTGCATCCTCAAGCAACAATCGCAGTGAGGTCTGTCCAATCCCCGCAACCAAGTTGTCACAGCGATTCACAGGGATCAAAATACGAACCGCCTGTGCCTGTCCGACCGCTGTTGCCATCGCCGGTGTAACCTCGCCAAGCATGGCATCGGCAATTACAATCCCGATCGGTCCCAAAATAACATCCGCTTGTCTACACGCAACCACCACAGGGTTCTCCCCCGTCGCACAGTGCTCCGCGCCCGCCCGGCGCATAGCAGCAGTGGCGGCTGCGTTCGTTCCGATCGCTGTCAAGCGGGCTGTTGGACATGCCGCCGCAACCGCTTTTACCAACTCCGCACCAAGCTGACCACCTTGCCCGTCCAGAATCAATATTTGCATGTTTCTCACCTCGTTCTCTATTGTACGCAAATCGGAGGAGTCTGTCAATCCTGTAGTTGCCTCTGATACCGCACTTGACACAACGTAGAAAAAAAGGTATCATAAGATAGATGTTTGAAAAAAACAGGAGCATATGATGAAACAACTCGAGCTGCTTGCAGTACAAGCCCGCGCGGCACTCGCCGCCATTGGAATTTCATGCGGGCAAGTGCGCTGTTATATCGTCAATACACGGGCAAAGCAACGGCTTGGCTTGTGTCGCACAGTCGCTCCCGGCGTTTTTGATATTGAAATCGCCGCATGGCTACTGCAAGACGATGCTCCCCTCGTCCCCGCCATGGAAACCATTCTGCATGAGCTACTGCACACTGTTCCCGCCTGTGCGCACTGCGGTCATCGCGGCGCCTGGCATGCGCTCGCAGCGCGTGTGCATGCCGCTTACCCGCAGTATTCTGTCCGGGCAACAGTCAAACCTGAAGATGTCTCTGCTCCCCCCATCTGCTTTCCCTATCGTGTGCGTTGTCTGCGTTGTGGAAAAACGCTGTATCGTTTACGCCGGTGCCCCCTGACCGAGCATACCGAACGCTATGTCTGTACCTGTGGCGGTCATTTGCATGCGGACTACGCACCGCAAGGATTCTCGGAGGAGCTTTTATGACGGATTTTGCACGAAAAATATACGAGTTCTCTGTCTTGCTGCGTCGCAGCCACAACATTGCTTTTTTCGGCGGTGCCGGTGTTTCCACAGAATGCGGTCTGCCGGATTATCGTAGCCCGGGTGGCATCTACCATACGGCACGCCATTATGGCAGACCTCCGGAAGAAATTCTGTGCAGAGATTGCTTTGCAGAAGACCCTGCGCTGTTTTACCGCTTCTACCGCGACTATTTTATGGCCCAAGCAAATCCCGGCATCACGCACAATACATTAGCTGCCTTGGAGCGTATGGGAAAGCACGTTAGCGTGATCACACAAAACGTCGACGGGCTGTACTAGGCTGCCGGCAGCCTGCATGTTTTTGCATTGCACGGCAACGCTGCGGTATTGCGCTGTGTGCGTTGCGGAAAACAGTTCAGCAGGCAAGTATTGCAAAACGAATCGTCTGTTCCGTTTTGCACCTGCGGCGGCATTCTCAAGCCACAAGTCGTTCTCTACGGCGAGCAGCTTTCACCGGCTGTTATCCGCGGCGCTTCAAAAGCATTAGAACAGGCCTCGGTGCTGTGGGTTGCAGGCACTTCGCTGCGCGTATATCCCGCAGCAAATCTCTTATCGTCTTTTCGCGGCACTCATATTGTCGTCGTAAACCGGGAGCCGACTTCGATTGATGGGAAAGCCTCTTTGCTGTTTCGCGATCCCATTGCAGATGTTTGCAGCGCGCTGTTGCCGCTGTTGCAAAATGTACCGGAGGAAACCTACGAATGAATTTTAACTCGCTGCAGTATCTTTTGTTTTTGCCGATTGTCACACTTTTATACTATCTGCTCCCCAAACAGTTGAAAAACCCCATGCTGCTTTGTGCCAGCTATCTTTTCTACATGTGCTGGGAACCCAAATATGCTCTACTGATGTTACTGAGCACAGTGATTAGCTGGGGATGCGGGTTATGTATCGCTGCAAAACCCACACAAAAAAAACTGTGGTTAGCCTTGAGCTTATGCATCAATTTAGGTATTTTGTTTCTTTTCAAATATTTCAATTTCTTTTCGCAAACCTTTTTCTCGCTCTTGGGGCAAGACGGCATTTCTTTGCAACTCCTGTTACCTGTAGGTATCTCGTTTTACACCTTTCAAGCGATTGGGTATACCATTGATGTTTACCGCGGTACGCTGCCTGCAGAAAAAAACTTTTTACAGTTTGCACTGTTTATCTCTTTTTTTCCCCAGCTTGTTGCCGGCCCGATCGAACGCGCAGAACATATTCTGCCGCAGCTACGAAAAGTACACCCCTTTCGCTATGAAAACTTGCAAGCCGGGCTACTCCCGATTTTATGGGGACTCTTCAAAAAAATGGTCATCGCAGACAATCTAGCCGTTCTGGTCAATACGGCTTATCAAGACATCGCAGCCGCCAATGGGCTACAGCTCGCGTTTGCAACACTCTGCTTCGCTTTTCAAATCTTATGTGACTTTTCTGCTTATACAGACATCGCACGCGGATCCGCTCGCTTGCTCGGTATACGATTGATGGAAAATTTTCGCGCCCCTTACCTGGCAGACTCCATCAAGGATTTTTGGAGGCGCTGGCATATTTCCCTTTCCGGTTGGTTCCGAGATTATCTATATATTCCTCTTGGGGGCAGCCGCAGAGGCGGTTTTCGGCACTGCCTCAACCTTTTTCTGGTTTTTTTGATCAGCGGTTTGTGGCACGGCGCAGCCATTAGCTTTGTATGCTGGGGAGCTCTGCACGGTCTGTATCAAATATGCGGCATTCTGCTCAAGCCCTTACGAGAGCGTTTGTATCAAATCATTCCGAAAAACAGTCGCATCTTGCGTATCTTTAAAACAGCGGTTACCTTTACATTGGTTGTGCTGACGTGGGTATTTTTCCGTGCGAATAACCTCTCTGACGCCTTTGCAGTCCTTTCCAAGATATTCACCGTTCCCGGCACAGTACAAAGCATTCTTTCGCTCGGGTTGCCATTGCCGACACTGTGTGTTACTGCACTTTCTGTTCTATTGCTCGCCTATGTGGATGCAAAAGGTGCCGATACGCTTTGCGACCGTCTGACACAGACGTGCCTTGTACGTTATGGGCTCTATTTTCTCTTGATATTGGCAATTCTTGTCTTCGGCTATTACGGCGCGGGGTATAACCCGCAGGATTTCATCTATTTTCAATTCTGAGGATGCATATGAAAAAAAAGTGGAATCGAATCATCGGAGTCAGCCTATGCACATTACTGCTGCTTGTCAGTACCGGCTTTTTGGGCGCTCGCTACATGCCACAGCGCACCGGATACGGTGCCACATGGCATATGTTTTTGCAGGAAGATACCGACAGCATTGATGTGCTTTGCCTCGGTGCATCCTATGCATATTGCAGCACACTGCCGGCACAACTATATCGACAAACCGGCTTTACCGTATATGATCTTTGCGCACCGCAACTAACGCTGCAACAAAGCTATTATTACTTGCGAGAAGCGTTACAAACGCAAAGCCCACATGCTGTATATTTGGAAGCTACCGGCATGTTTTTTGATCGATACACCGATTATACCAAGGTCAATATTGGGTATATGCCGTTTGGGTATAACCGCCTGCTGGCAACATTTCGAGCTGCTGAGCCGCAGCAGCGTCTTGGGTTGCTGTTTCCGCTATACAATTATCATGATCGCTGGACGGAGGTGCCTGTTAACGCTCTGTTTGCAAAACGCACAGACGATGCCATAGATCCCTGGGCAGGCTTTACCTGTCTGACAGAGGCACAACCGCAATACGGGCGAGGCATCCGACAGGATACACTTGTCAGGTACCGTCCGCAAGCTTATGAAAGCGCTCTGCAGACCCTTACCAAGATACAAGCGCTCTGTGCAGAGAAAAACATCGCGCTGTATCTTTATATTGCTCCTGCCGCCGAAGTTTTACCGCAAGAAAGCCTGATTCGGCTGGTACAAAGTGTGCAAGTGCTTGCGTTGCCGCTGTATGACTTTAACAGCGGCGATCGCTTTGCCGCATTGTCACTGGATTTTGCACATGACTTTTATGATCCGCGACATCTGAACCTATTCGGCGCTGTGAAGTTTTCCAACGCACTTGCCGTACAAATGTGCGAAGATCTTGCCGGCTTTTCTCCCACACCGCATGACCAATCTCTGTGGGAAAACCGTGTTGCCACACTGGATGATACACTTTACGCGGCAAACTGAGCGTCGTATCTGCCCCGTATGAAGCCCTCGCGGGGCGGCAAGTTCCGTAAAAGGGAAACTCACACGTTCCTTCTTTTATCCGCGCAAACCTCGATGATGACCTCAACACCGCGGCGCAGCTGTTCCATCGGAATATTCAATGCAGGCAGTAAGCGTATTTTATCATGTGCACTGAGCACCAGAACCCCTCGCTCCAGGCATTCTGAAACCACCGTTCCGACAGGCTTTTCGGTTTCTATGCCCAGCATCAACCCAAGCCCGGTAACACGCCGAATGCCCGGCTTGTCCAAAAGCATCTCCACGATGCAGCGAGATCGCTCCTGAACGCCTTGCAGAAATTCTTCACTCAGTCGGCTCAGTACCGAAATCGCACCGGCACAGCAAATGGGATTGCCCCCAAAAGTTGAGCCATGGTCGGCAATTCCCAGGGTATGTTCAACCTTTTCAGCAAGCAGTGTGGCGCCTAACGGAAGCCCGCCGCCAAGGCCTTTGGCCGTCGAAACGATATCAGGCTGAATGTCGTAGTGCATATAACCATACAGTCTGCCGCTTCTGCCGTTGCCAAGTTGTACTTCGTCGCAAAGCAACAGAATGTCCTGTTCTGCACACAGCGCTGCTAATCCTTGCACAAAATCTCGTTCCAGCGCGTTGACACCGCCTTCTCCCTGTACACATTCCAGTAAAATCGCAGCTGTTTTATGCGCAGCTGCTTTTTTTTGCACGTCCCGCAGATCGTTTGGTTTTGCATAAACAAAGCCCGGCGTCAGCGGCCCGAAGTCTTTATGAAAAACCTCTTGCCCCGTTGCAGCCAGCGTGGTAATGGTCCGACCGTGAAAAGAGTTCTCCAGAGTAATGATTGTACAGCAATCCGTTCCCTTGCGCGCTGCGGCATACTTTCTTGCTACCTTGATAGCACATTCATTGGCTTCAGCGCCGGAATTAGAAAAAAACACTTTCTTCATACCGGTTTTTTCACACAGCATCTGCGCCAGGCAAGCGCAGGGTTCTGTGTAATACAAGTTTGACATATGCTGCAGTTTCCCAAGTTGTTCTGTCACCGCCTTTTGCCAAAGCTCATCGGCAATTCCAAAGGTATTTACAGCAATACCGCTGCCCAAATCAATATATTCCTTTCCTGTATCATCCCATACCAGTGACCCTTTCCCACGAACAATGGTGATGGGAAACCGCCGATATGTATTGGCAACATATTGCTGATCTATTTGCTGAATATCCATGCTTTTTCCTTTCTTACCGCATCTTGGAGCCGCTCTTCCGTCCCCTTACAGCGCAAGCTTGTCTTCCACCACCATGGTCCCTGCGCCTTCGTCTGTCAACAACTCCATGAGTACAGCATGCGGCACGCGCCCATCCAACACTGTCACTTTTCGGACACCGAAGTGAATGGCATCCATACAGCACTGCACTTTAGGAATCATCCCTCCGGTGATGACGCCGCTGTCAAATAACTTCTGCGCGTCTGAAAAATCCACCACAGGTATCACCGACTCCGGATCTTGTGGGTCCTTCATGATACCCGTAATGTCCGTCATCGTAATCAAGCGCTCAGCTTGCAGCGCACCGGCAATATATGCCGCCGCCGTATCGGCATTGATATTATAAGTATTACCCGCAAGATCACTGCCAATCGTCGAAACAACAGGAATATAGTCCTTTTCCAGCAAGTCCAAAATAGGTTGGACATTTACCTTTGCAATTTCTCCAACATACCCCAGCCTCGGATCCTTCTCGACACAGTCGATCATATGCCCGTCGATCCCGCTGATCCCCATTGCCTTGCCGCCTTTGCCTTCCAAAAGCTTTACCAGTGTTTTGTTAATTTTGCCGGCTAGTACCATCTGAACCACATCTACCGTTTCTGCATCGGTAACACGCAAACCGTCTACAAAAACCGCCTTTTTACCGACTTTTTCCAGCATTCCCGTAATTTCCGGGCCACCGCCATGGATCAAAACAACCCGTACACCAATGAGGTGCAGCAAAGCTACATCTTCCATAACCTGTTGCTTTCTCTCTTCGTTAATCATAGCGTTGCCGCCGTATTTGATGACAATAATTTTCCCGTTATATTTCTTAATATAGGGCAAAGCCTCAACCAGAATCTCTGCCCGGTGTTGATTGGATACGTTCATTTGCACTCCTTAGGTTCTATAATCGCCGTTAATTTTTACGTACTCGTAACTCAAATCGCAGCCCCAAGCCGTTGCCTCTGCATCTCCGGCATGCAGCTCAACCAAAATATCAACGGCATCTTCCAGCAGAATTTCCTTTGCTTTTTCTTCAGAGAAAGCAATTCCCGCCCCGGCTGCGCAAACCGCAACCGTTCCTTTGGCCGAGTGAAATGCCACATCTACTTTGTCTACGTCTACCGCAGCACCCGAATACCCGATTGCGCACAAAACACGCCCCCAGTTTGCATCGGCACCGAACATAGCCGCCTTGGTCAAAGAAGAACAAATGACACTCTTTGCCACGGTTTTTGCAACTGTCTCATTCTGTGCGCCGCTGACTTTACATTCCAGCAGCTTGGTAGCTCCTTCACCATCGCCGGCAATGGCGCGACACAGATATACACTTACCGTGTTCAGCGCCTGCATAAACGCCGCAAAGGCGGGGCCCTGCGTAACGATTTCTGGATTGCCCGCCATACCGTTTGCCAATACCGTCACCATGTCGTTGGTCGAAGTATCACCGTCTACGCTGACCATGTTGAAACTATTCTGTACATCATGCGCCAGCGCTTGCTGAAGCATCGCAGTGGAAATTGCGCAATCCGTGGTTATAAACACGAGCATCGTGGCAAGATCCGGGTGAATCATACCAGAGCCCTTACAAATCCCCCCGATCTTGCACTCCACACCATCCACACTAAAGCAAACAGCTATCTCCTTTTTCTTTGTGTCTGTTGTCATAATTCCTTCGGCCGCCCAATCAGAATGCTCTCCGAGCCCCCTAACCAATTCGGGAATACCGGACGCGATCGGGCCTATATTCAGCTGCTGCCCGATAACACCGGTCGAAGCAACAACTACATCATCCGCACAAATCCCCATCTGCTCTGCCAACAGCGTACACATCTGCTGCGCTACCTCTTCTCCGTCGGCATTGCAAGTATTGGCATTCCCACTATTGCAAAGAATGGCCTGTGCCTTTCCGTCTGTCAAATGGGCCTTAGTAACCAATAAGGGGGCTCCCTTGACCAAATTGGATGTATATACACTTGCAGCATTGGCGGGAACCTGCGAATAAATCAGCGCCAAATCCCGCTTGTTTTTATTATGGCGAATGCCGCAATGAATGCCGTTGGCAGTAAACCCCTTTGGAGCACACACCCCGCCTGGAATACATTTGATTTCCATACGTTTTTCCCCTCCTATTTGTTACAATACAAGCCCCGCCGTTGCTTCCGCCCCCAAAACCAGGTTCAGACATTGCAAAGCAGCCCCGGAGGCACCCTTTCCCAAATTATCGTAGCGGGCAATCAAAACAATCCGTTCCGCATTGCCACATACTGTAATTTCCATAGCATCCTTTCCGCTACACCCCGCAGCGGATAAGAAACCGTCTTCATCCATTGTCGCTCGATATCGCACCACAGGGCCGGTATACGTAGCAGCATATACAGCACAAATGTCACGCGCGGTTTTCCCCGGTACCAAATCCTGTGCAAACAACGGCACCGTCACTACCATACCGGAATAAAAATCCGACACAACAGGACAAAAAACCGGTGCATGCGTAAGGGTACATACCGCCTGCATCTCCGGTAGATGCTTATGCTTCTGTGTCAAAGCATACTGCCGCGGCGCATGTAGCAACGGGGTATGCGCCCCCTGCTCATACAGAGCAATCATTTTATTCCCACCACCGGAATACCCCGTGAGCGAATGACAGAATAAACGTGCGCCGGCGGGAAGGATTCCTGCCTGTACCAACGGCGCCACCAGTGCAATAAAGCCACTGGCATGGCAGCCCGGAACGGCAATGCGCCTGGCCTGTGCAATGTTTTCGGCAACCGCCTCTCCCAATTCAGGAAATCCATAGACCCAACCCGGTGCCGTTCGATGGGCAGTGGAAGTATCCAGCACTGTGACATGCTCGTTTTCAATGAGACCGACTGCTTCTCTCGCTGCGTCGTCCGGCAGGCACAGGCATGCAATATCGCAGGCATTGAGCGCCTGTTTTCGCGCTGCTGGATCCTTTCGCTCCGACTCTTTAAGCCGAATCAGCTCCAAATCCTCTCGGGTAGACAGTCTATCCCAAAGCCGCAGCCCCGTCGTTCCGGCGCTGCCGTCAATGAACACTTTTTTCATGGGAGGCCTTCCTTTCTCCGGAATATGCATTGATTATACAGCATTATTCATCGAAATGCAATAAATATTCATTAAATAATGAATATTTATTCCCTTTGCACAAATTTCCGAAACAAAAGCAAACCGCCTTTAGTACTTTTCTATCGCCCAGAAAAGCAGGAAATCTCGCTTGGCCCCGCCGGATACGCATGCACTCGAACGCAGACTTCGCATGGTGTATGCATCCCATTTATTTGCAAATATAAAGTCATTCCCGTAAACAAAAGCAAGGAGATCTCTAAAACAACTGCAAATGCATCCCCATGGGATGTTCAAAAACGCGCAAGTCGGATATTGCAAAAAGGCATCCAATGCAGCCACGCAATACTTGCATACGATATCAGCATCTTGATTCTGCATCCCTGCAGTGTCAAAACGGAAAGGGCTTGCTGCCTGTGGCCAGACAGGCAGCAAGCCCTTTAGACTGCTTACGCAATTTTTTTTAAAAATTCTTCGCCTTGTTTTCGAAGAGCTTGCAATTGTGTGAAAACTCCTTCGCTTTTTTCAGCTCCCTCGATGCCCGGGAGCCTTTTTGTATTCGCTCAATCGCTTTGCGCCTGCGTAGTTGTCTGTTCGGGCTGCACTACCGGCACGTATGTTGTATAGGCAGCCAAAAAGTCTGCCGTTTCCTTGGGAATATAATAGATATACCGCAGCGCATCAAAAGTATAATAAGTGTAAGGATTACCGCTCGTATCCGTAAAAGAGGCGCCCAGCAACACAGTGGAAGAAGCATCGGTTGTCACCGTATCCACACTACCATCGTCTTGCTGCACCTGCAAATCTTTTGTATAACGGAAGGTCAGCTTAATTGGCGTATCCAGCCCCGTTTGCTGCAGGCTCTGCGCGTTCTGCGTATACGTATACATGTTTTTTATCGTCAGATTCTGATACAGCGATTTCAGTGCATCCAGCCCCGTCTGATCCACGATTTCGGTGCGCGTGCCATCGGGACCTTCCGCAATCACACTGTACAGCGTATCTGCATTGATCTGCGGCAAACTCTCTGTCTGCAATAAATCTTTTTGGCTGTATGCGAAATTACCTGCTACATCCGCATTGATCATATACAGTGTTTCGTCTCCCGATACGCTACAATAGCAATTCTGCGTAAAGGCATCCTGCTCACTGATTCGCATGGTTACGGAAAACGGCACTTGGTTGGAATCCAGATAGGTCGACGTCACCACAACATATACCGTTTCATCATCCAAACCAAAGTCTGCCTCTGAATAATCCTTTTTTTCCACGGTTCGTTCGGCCTGCACCTGTGCAACAGCCTTTGCCATCGCCGTAATTTTTGTCTGATTCAGCGGATACTCGGCCTCGCTGTCTAAAACCCAGCCGGCATCCGTACGCGTGAAGGACAACGTCTGTGCAGTGTCTGAAAAATAATAGGAAAGTGCCGTCATCCCGTCTGCGGAATAATTTGTAATCGTAATTTTTTCCGTCTGCTGTGCATCCTGCTGCGCTTGCTTTTCCTGCAGATGCCGCGCCGCGAAATAGCCGCCTACACACACCGCCAATGTGCCGCATACCACTGCCAGCGTGACAGCTCGTTTTTGTTTGCTCATATGCCTCTACCTCTTGCGTTATTTTCTGCGGCGGTTGATATATACCGCAAGTCCCGCAATCAGAGCAACCAACGGCACTGCAACTACAACAATCGCGCCCCACAGCGTCGCCTGCGCGTTATTCACCGTCAAATACTCTGTTGCGATGCTGCGTGCCTCTCCGGCCGTTACAGATGCCGTCTTTCCGCATACGGCAACAATGTTGGAAAGAAAGAGCTCCAAATTGCCCGAAGCACTGGTAGATAAAATCGTCGGCGTCGTATACCAGAATAAATGCCCGTTTCCTTCCTCTGCGTTCGATTCTGCGGCCACCATAAACTTTCCGCTCAAGTCGCCCTCTTGTTGAACAATGGAGATTTTCTCTTCGCCGCTCCCCAGCGATCGAATATATGCCTTGTCTGATGTCTGCAAAATCGACGCGACGGTATACCCCGGGTGTGATTCCGTCTCGCGCAACCCTTGCGCCTCCTGCAAAAGCACGTTAATGCTCGAGGAAGCCAATGCAGACGCAGCCGTACTGCTTGCATTTAGCTCCGGAAGCAAATAGTAATTGGTCATATAAAAGCGATTGTTGTCTGCTTCACACAAAAGTCCGTCTTCCGCATGCAGTCCCATACCTTCTGTAAAGGCATACAAATTCGGAAGTTTTTGCGCGGTATGATATGTCAGATAAGAAATCAGAAAAACCGAACCACCCTGCGCAATATACTCTTGCAGCATGGTAATCTCATCTTCAGCGAAATCCAGTGTCGGTACCCCGATGAGCACACAGGCAGCATCTTCCGGCACACCGTCCTTCTGCAGCAGATTTAATTCATTCAGGGCAAGGTTCTCCTTCGTCATCCGACTTTGCAAAGCACTTTGCATATCAATTCCCTCGCCGTGTCCCGTTAGATAATATACAACCGGCAAATCATCATTGGTTAGATAATCGATGGCACCGGTAATAGCGCTTTCACCGAAAAATTGCACCTCTGTTGGCTGTGTGCCGTAATATTGGTAATTGTACAAATCTTCGTCTGAATACGTATAAATATCACTGTAATTTACAAGTCGATGCCGATCACCGCTAACCAACAGTACGCTGCTCGATTCGCTGACCGTTTCGTCAAACTGCTTGAGAAAGGTGGGATCGTCGCTCGGGTCTACCGTACGCAGCTGCAACCGCGCTGACAGAGCCGCATACTTTTCCAGCAACGTCTGAATTCTCTGGTCTTCTTTGCCACGCGTGGATACAAGATATATCGTAATATCTCGGTCAAGCTCCGCACAAATCTTCTCGGTTTCCGCCGAAAGATCGTACAGACCGTCTCCGCTAACATCAAATTTTGTCAGGGTTGTCGGCAGCGCACCGATGAGTAAATTTAGTATAATCACTACGGCAAGCACCGCAATACAGAGCGCAAAGCTGTATGTGCCGAGGCGTAGGGTCTTTTTTGAAGTTTTTGTTTTCATATTCACACGCTCCCTTCCTCAGCTCCAGCGGCGTTTTTCCACCGCCTGCACTGTCAGGAAAACAAACAGTGCGGCTGCTGTAACAAAATAAACAATACCGGTTAAATCCATAATTCCGCTCGTACCGAGCTCTACCCGCTCAAACACAGACAGTGCCTCAACAACTTTGTTGATAGCCCCGGTAAACACATCCCGTTTGAGGAAAAACACAAGTACTTCCGCAGCAACTCCCAGTGCGGCGACAATGTAGGTCACGCTGACACTTTTCGTCATGAAAAATGCCAACAGTGCCAGCAGCACTATAATGACAGCAAAACCGATCAGCGAAGCAATCTCTGTTTGCGGGATTGCCGTGGTGAAAAAAGAAATCAAGAACAGCGCAGCATTCACCGTCAGGGTCAAAATAGCTGCAATGGCGGGGCTTTCTGTCATAGAAGAGATGAACATTCCGATAGCACACAGCAGGCATACAAACAGTGCCTGCGTCAGCAGCGCCGTATAGGTTGTTCCAAAATTCACTGTGCCGTACATTGCAAGAATTAAGGGGTATAAAAGACTGACAAGCGTCGGCAACAACGCCGTGCTTAACAACGCAAAATACTTAGCCAACACAATCTTGGGCATGGAGATCGGTAAGGAATACAACAACTGATCTGTCTTTTGCCGTCTTTCCTCCGCAACGGAGCGCATCGTCAGAATCGGCACCGTCAAAAACAGGATCATCAACTGATAATAAATCATAGATTCCATTTTTGGATCCTGATATTTCAGATTTTCCAAAAACAGCATCAGCCCGGAAAAAAGCAAATTAACACAGACAAAAATGATACCGGTCATGCCATGCAAATAGCCTTTCAGCTCTCTTTGATATACAGCTCCCATATGCACTCACTCCTTCCCCGCAGCATCCGCGCCGTCGTCTGTTTGCACCGAATCCGCGTCGTCATCTGCCTGCGCTGTATCCGCAGCACCAAACAGCGGTTGGTATGTGTCCGCCTCTTGTTCCTCTGCCGCATTTCCTTCCGCCGAAGCAGCATCGGGGTCTTCGGCTGTCAGCGTTAGGAACACTTCCTCCAAATCTGCCGTATGAACGGTACTCTGCAAAATCACAAGCCCTTGTGCGGCAAAGGTTCGGAAAGCCTCTTCCCGCAAATCGCGATTGTCTTTCGGTGTCAAGCTCACCGTAACACAGCCCTGTTCTGTACTCGGGGTCACCTCGAAATGCGACACGTCCGGCAACTGTTCTGCGGCTGCCTGTGCTACTTGCGCACTTGCTTTCACAGTCAGCCAAAGCTGCATGCCACCGCTAAGATGCTCTTTCAAATTTTCAATCGTATCGCTGGCAACCAGATGCCCGTGTGAAATAATCAAAGCATGATCGCAAACAGCGCTGACCTCGGAAAGAATGTGACTGGAAAGAATCACGGTGTGCGATTCTCCCAACTCGCGGATCAGTCCACGCATTTCTATAATTTGTTGCGGGTCCAAGCCGACCGTCGGCTCGTCCAACACAATGACCTTGGGATCCCCCAGCATTGCCTGCGCCAAACCGACACGCTGCCGGTATCCTTTAGACAAATGTTGAATGAGCCGGTCACAAACATCTTTAATCCCTGTGCGCTGCATCACAGTATCAATCTGTGCCTGCCGCTGCGCACGCGGAATCCCCTTCGCCTTTGCAACAAAGAGAAGATACTCTGCCGGCGTCATATCCATGTACAGCGGCGGTATCTCCGGCAAATATCCGATACACCGCTTTGCGGCAATCGGATCTTCAAAAATATCATGCCCATCGATAGAGACGGTTCCCTCCGTTGCAGCCAGGCACCCGGTGAGAATGTTCATCGTCGTAGACTTTCCGGCACCGTTTGGGCCTAAAAAGCCATAGATTTTTCCCTGCTCCACGGTAAAACTCAAATTGTCAATTGCTACATGCGTACCGTACCGCTTCGTCAGATTTTTGACTTCAATCAAAATCTGTTCCTCCTTGCAACATTTCGTTCACGGTATTATACCGAAAGCGCTTTCTTTGCGCACTTTGTTTGTATTTTACACTGCAAATGTGATTAAATTGTGACCATTTTTCCATCGTTGGCAAAAAACAGGGCCGGGAATGACTATTTTTGAAAAACACTTGCAACTTTCGAGCAAGATGGCTATAATAAGTATGATGTGTCGCCGCAAAAAAGGCTGCACGGAAAAAGAAAGGATGAATCCAATGGCTGAATGCACACATGACTGTTCCAGCTGCGCAGAAAACTGCGCCTCGCGTGAAAACGCCTCTTTGCTTGCGCCGCAAAACAAACAGTCTCAAATTAAAAAAGTAATCGGGGTGGTCAGCGGCAAAGGAGGCGTCGGGAAATCCTTTGTCAGCGCACTGCTCGCCGTTGCAATGCGCCGTGCGGGTGAGCGCGTAGCAATTTTGGACGCGGATATAACCGGTCCTTCTATTCCGAAACTATTCGGGCTGCACAGCGGCTGCGACGCAACGGAACAGGGACTACTGCCTGCTTGTAGTAAAACGGGCATCGAGATCATGAGCGTAAATCTTCTGCTGCCGGAGGAAACAGCCCCCGTTGTTTGGCGCGGCCCTGTGATTTCCGGCACGGTTAAACAATTTTGGACGGATGTGATTTGGGGAGAGATTGACTGGATGTTTGTCGATCTACCGCCCGGCACAGGAGATGTACCGCTGACGGTCTTTCAATCTCTGCCACTGGACGGTATTGTGATTGTCACTTCTCCGCAGGAGCTGGTTTCCATGATTGTGGAAAAGGCAGTTCGCATGGCAGAACTGATGCAAATACCCGTAGTGGGGCTGATTGAAAATATGAGCTGGCTGCGCTGTCCAGATTGCGGCAAAAAAATTCATATTTTCGGTGAAAGCCATGCGGATATCGTTGCCGCACAGCACGGCATCCCGCTACTTGCCAACCTCCCCATGGATCCGGATCTGCCGCGGCTGAGCGACCAGGGAAAAATCGAAGCATATACGTTTGCACAAGAACAACAGCTTGTTCAAGCTCTGCGTACAGCAACTAAACATTGACAGGCTCTTTTGCAGAAAAAAAGCACCTCTTTTCCCCGGTGAACAGCACCCCATTTGTTAGACAGTATGGTATACTACTAACGAATGGGGTGTTGCTTTATGCCAAAAGGGAAGCCAAACCAGAAATGGGTCACCGATGTGACCGAATTCTCCCTGTTCGGCGAAAAGCTATATCTGTTTCCAATCCTTGATCTATGCAGCGAGGATCTGGTCAGCTATACCATCTCCGATCGGCCAGTCCTCGGAATGGTCACAACCATGTTAGAGAAAGCCTTCGTGACCATTCCGGACAGTACAGGCCTGATCCTTCACTCCGATCAGGGATGGCAGTACCAGCATAAGCAATACCAGAGAATGCTGGAAGTAAAGGGCATCCAGCAGAGCATGAGTCGAAAAGGCAATTGCCTGGACAATGCTGTCATAGAGAACTTCTTCGGCTTGCTCAAGACAGAGTTACTTTACCTGCAAGATTTTGATTCAATGGAACACTTCAAAGCAGAACTCATCGATTACCTCGACTACTATAACAACCGCAGGATCAAGCTAAAGCTAAAGGGCCTGAC
>JAXDZV010000024.1:0-6225 GCA_034086705.1 Eubacteriales bacterium
AGCAAACCAGCCTAAAGGCATTAATATAAAAGGGCACAGTCTGAAAAACCAGACTGTGCCCTTAGAGCTATCTCATATCAATATAAGATAACAAAAAGACAGAATAAATTACTCAATGATCTCGGTTACAACACCGGAACCAACGGTTCTGCCGCCTTCACGAATAGCAAAGCGCAAACCAACTTCGATAGCAATCGGTGTAATCAACTCAACATCCATAACAACGTTGTCGCCAGGGCGGCACATTTCAACGTCAGCCGGCAAACCGATGGTGCCGGTAACGTCAGTTGTACGGAAATAGAACTGCGGACGATAGCCGGGGAAGAAGGGCTTTTCACGGCCGCCTTCTTTTGCAGTCAACACGTACACCTGGCCACGGAACTTCGTATGCGGGTGAATCGTGCCGGGCTTGCAAAGAACCTGACCTCTCTCGATCTCGTTCTTAGCAATACCACGCAGCAGAACACCAATGTTATCGCCTGCCTCTGCACTGTCAAGCAGCTTACGGAACATCTCGATACCAGTGACAACCGTCTTCTTCTTTTCATCGGAAAGACCGACGATCTCAACTTCGTCACCCATCTTGACAACGCCGCGCTCAACTCTACCGGTAGCAACCGTACCACGGCCGGAAATGGAGAAGACGTCCTCTACCGGCATCAAAAACGGCATATCGTCGTTTCTTGCAGGTGTAGGAATATACGAATCAACAGCATCCATCAACTCAAAAATGGACTTGTAAACCGGATCGTTAGGGTCTGTAGAAGTAGAAAGCAAAGCTTCTCTTGCAGAACCACGGATAATCGGCACATCGTCACCCGGGAATTCATACTGGCTCAGCAGGTCTCTGACCTCCATCTCTACCAGATCCAACAACTCATCGTCGTCAACAAGGTCACACTTGTTCAAATACACAACGATTGCAGGCACACCTACCTGACGAGCAAGCAGAACGTGCTCACGAGTCTGCTGAAGCGGACCATCCGTACCGGCAACAACCAGAATCGCACCGTCCATCTGTGCAGCACCGGTGATCATGTTTTTAACATAGTCAGCGTGACCCGGGCAGTCAACATGCGCGTAGTGACGCTTGTCGGTTTCATACTCGACGTGACGGGTATTGATTGTGATACCTCTTGCCTTTTCTTCCGGAGCGTTGTCGATCTGGTCATATGCCAGAAATTCGATCTTGTCGTTCTTCAGAGCAAGTGTTTTGGTGATGGCCGCGGTAAGAGTCGTCTTACCGTGGTCAACGTGACCGATGGTACCAATGTTAACATGCGGTTTGGTTCTTTCGAATTTAGCCTTTGCCATTTGTTTTTCCTCCTCTTTACGGTTAACCCGTTCTTTTTTTGTTTTAATAATTAAGCTTTGGTCAATCCTTAGTTGTTAACTTTGCCACGGGTGCTGATGATTTCATCCTGAATGGATTTGGGTACCTCAGCAAAGTGACTGGGCTCCATGGAATATACTCCACGTCCCTGTGTCCTCGAACGAAGATCTGTCGCATACCCAAACATCTTCGCCAAAGGCACAAATGCCGTAATCTGCTGACCACCGGAAACCGGAAGCATATCGTTGATTTGGCCACGGCGGGAATTGATATCACCAATGACATCTCCCATATATTCGTCTGGGGTAATGACAACAACCTTCATGATCGGCTCTGTCAGACACGGATCTGCCTTCCGCATAGCCTCTTTAAAAGCCATGGATCCGGCAATCTTAAATGCCATCTCAGAAGAGTCAACCTCGTGGTATGAGCCGTCATACAAAGTTACCTTCACATCAACAACCTCATACCCTGCAAGTACGCCGGATTGCATCGCGCCTTGTATACCTGCATCAACCGCGGGAATATATTCCTTCGGAATTGCTCCGCCGACCACTTTGTTGATAAATTCATACCCTTGCCCAGGTTCATTAGGTTCAACAATCAGTTTAACATGACCGTATTGCCCCTTACCGCCAGATTGACGAGCATACTTTGTCTCTTGCTCAACTCTTTTGCGAATTTTTTCTTTGTAGGAAACCTGCGGGGCGCCGACATTTGCTTCGACTTTAAACTCGCGCAACAAACGGTCGACAATAATTTCCAAATGCAATTCGCCCATTCCGGCAATAATGGTTTGACCGGTCTCTTCATCTGTATAGGTTTTGAACGTTGGGTCTTCCTCCGCCAATTTGGCGAGTGCAATACCCATTTTCTCCTGCCCTGCCTGTGTCTTCGGTTCAATAGCAACGCGAATAACAGGTTCCGGAAATTCCATGGATTCAAGTACAATCGGATGGCTTTCATCACACAGCGTATCGCCTGTTGTCGTGTTGGAAACGCCAACCGCTGCTGCAATATCGCCTGAATAGCACACTTCAATGTCTTTTCGATCATTGGCATGCATCTGCAAAATTCTGCCGATTCTTTCACGTTTGCCCTTGACGGAGTTATATGCATAACTTCCTTTTTCGATTTTTCCGGAATACGTGCGGAAGAAACAAAGTTTTCCGACATACGGATCCGTCATAATCTTGAACGCAAGCGCAGCAAACGGGCCATTGTCATCAGCAGGACGATCCTCTTCCTGCTCCGTTTGCGGGTTAATTCCACGAATTGCAGGAATGTCCACCGGTGAAGGCATATAATCCACAATGGCGTCCAAAAGCTTTTGCACACCTTTGTTTTTATAAGAGGTACCGCATGTAACGGGAACCATCTTATTTGCAATAGTGGCAAGGCGGATTCCTTTGCGAATTTCTTCTTCTGTTAGCTTTTCGCCGGCACAGTATTTCTCGAACATATCTTCGTCCATCTCCGCAACAGACTCCAACAAGTTCGTGTGATACTCCTCCGCAAGCTCCTGCATATCAGCGGGAATCTCTTCCTCACGGATATCTTTGCCGAGCTCGTCATAGTAAACATACGCCTTCATCTCCACCAAATCAATTAGGCCTTTGAAATCAGCCTCTTTCCCGATCGGCAGCTGAATCGGCACCGCGTTTGCTTTTAGCCGCTCATGAATCATGTTCACCACGCGGTAAAAATCAGCACCCGTGATGTCCATCTTGTTCACATATGCCATGCGCGGCACATGATATTTGTCCGCCTGTCTCCAGACAGTTTCAGACTGCGGCTCCACACCGCCTTTGGCGCAAAATACCGTTACAGAACCATCTAACACACGCAGGGAACGTTCAACCTCAACTGTGAAGTCAACATGCCCAGGCGTATCAATGATGTTGATACGATGCTTCTTCCAAAAGCAGGTCGTTGCAGCAGAAGTAATGGTGATACCGCGCTCCTGCTCCTGCTCCATCCAGTCCATCGTGGCATTTCCCTCGTGGGTCTCCCCGATCTTATGGGTTTTACCGGTATAATACAGGATACGCTCAGTGGTTGTTGTTTTACCGGCATCGATATGCGCCATGATGCCGATGTTACGTGTGTGCGATAAAGGATATTCTCGAGCCATAGACCTTCGTATGCTCCTCTACATCAATATCTGTAATGTGCGAAGGCCTTATTAGCCTCTGCCATTCTGTGTGTCTCGTCCTTCTTCTTAACCGCACCGCCTGCATTGTTCAGAGCATCAAGAATCTCCGCTGCAAGACGATCTGCCATGGTTCTCTCGCCACGCTTTCTTGCAAACGTGGTGAGCCAGCGAAGACCGAGTGTTTGGCGTCTTTCAGGTCTGACCTCCATAGGGACCTGATACGTGGAACCGCCCACGCGGCGTGCCTTAACCTCCAGGGTCGGCATGATGTTTTCAAGCGCTGCTTGGAATGCCTCCAACGGATTTTTATCCGATTTGCGCTCAACGATAGCAAAAGCATCATACACGATCTTCTGTGCCACGCCTTTTTTGCCGTCATACATAATATTATTGATCAGCTTTGTAACAAGCTTTGACTTGTACAGCGGATCCGGCAAAACATCTCTTTTAGAAATTTGGCCTCTTCTTGGCATTTTCTTCCCTCCTTCATTAATATTCGCCGCATCCCATCGATGCAACCATGAATTCACAGGTACTCAAGAATATTTCATCCCGTAAATGCGAAAAGCCGTCCATCAAACATCGGGTATTTATAAACAACACCGAAGAAATAAGTCGATTTTCGGCAACCGCCTTTATTTGTGAAAAATACCGTATACCTATACGCACAAATTATTTCTTTTTCTTTGCACGTTTTGCGCCGTATTTAGAACGGCCCTGATTGCGGTTTGCAACTCCCTGCGTATCCAACGTACCACGGATAATATGGTAACGGACACCAGGCAGGTCGCGAACTCTTCCGCCTCTGATCAAAACCACAGAGTGCTCTTGCAGGTTATGACCGATTCCGGGAATATAAGTTGTAACTTCCATCCCGTTGGTCAAACGAACTCTTGCGATCTTACGAAGCGCGGAGTTCGGCTTCTTCGGCGTAGTCGTTGTAACCTTCGTGCACACGCCTCTCTTTTGCGGAGAGCTCAAATCAATGCTCTTTTTCTTCAAGGAATTGAACCCTTTCTGAAGAACCGGAGCCTTGGACTTGTACTGCTTTTCCTGACGTTCGTTGCGAACCAGCTGGTTAAAGGTTGGCATATCGCACCTCCTTCTTTCAAAATGTTGTTTATAAATACAACCGAAGCGCTCCGCTATCGCTCGAAAACGTTTCGGATGCATACAGAAAAACGGAACCGCGCACCACTGCACATTCCGAAAAACGTGCACCGCCGTGCAGCGAATTTGCCCCTGTGTTTTTGACGGATCACGCGAAAGATGAAACTGTCATCACACAGTATTTCAAAATTCGAAATGGGTTTATACAATTTATCCCAAAATACAGTTTATTATAGCACATGCCACTTTGATTTGTCAAGCCCTGTTTGCCCAACATTGCGTAAAGCGATAAAAACATTTTATCTATTTCCACAGCATCGCAGGCAACCTAAGACACCAAATATGCTTTCTGCATCATCCCATGCTACAAAAAGCGACAAGAGTTTAGATCTTGTCGCTTTCTGTGTTATTCCAAAAAGTCAAACAGCTACTCCCGTGCAGTAAAAACACTGTTCCTCTGGGCTTTGAAAATCACGCCAAACAGAGCCTGCCCAAATGAGGGAGATTTGGGACAAAACTATACCAACGAATATAGGCATGCAATGTCTTATATTTCCATCGGTTGCAATCTTCATTTCTCCTTGTGGCAAAAGCCTTGTGCGGAGCAGTTTGTGCATCCGCAACCACAGGGGGATTTGCCTTTTTTCTTGCTTCGTATCATACTGAAAACACTCGCTGCAACAGCGGCAAGCAAACCGATGCAGACAATAATGGTTGCAATATTTTCCAATAACCAAACAAACATATTCTATCCTCCTTGCACAATAGTTTATTATGTCAGTACGCGATCCGAATCGCCTCCTTCGCTCCCAAGTTGCGTTTGATAAACAACATATAGATGATAACCGCAAGAACAACAACGGCTGCAAACAGACCAATGATGTGCAAATTTCCCGTAAATACCGAACCAAACTGGTATAACATAAGGGAAATCGCATAAGCAAACATACACTGGTATCCGATTGCAAAGCAGGTCCATCTGGCAGAATGCATCTCACGCCTGATGGCACCAATCGCCGCGAAGCAAGGCGCGCAAAGCAGATTAAATACCAGGAAAGAGTACGCGACAAGGCGGCTCATCCCCTCAAAGTCAAGCACACCGAATACACCAACAACCTCTTCTTTGGCAACCAGCCCCATAATGGTCGCAACCGTCGCTTTGATATTGCCAAATCCCGACGGTGCAAAAATCCAGCAAAGTGAGTTACCGACCATGCCGAGCACGCTATTATCAAGATCCATTTCAGCACTGAAAGAAAAGGTGCTATTCACAATTCCAAAACGAGAGCTTGCCCAAATAACGATAGAAGAAAGCAGTATAATGGTTCCTGCTTTTTTCACAAACGACCATACGCGTTCCCACATGGAACGTAGTGCATTTTCCACAGTCGGCCAGTGGTATGCAGGCAATTCCATAACAAAAGGAGCAAGATCTTCAGCAAACTTTTTGGTTTTTTTCAGCATAATGCCTGAAATGATAATTGATGCAACTCCAATGAAATAAGCGCTCGGCGCTACCCACCACGCGCCGCCGAATAAAGCGGAAGCAATCAATGCGATCAATGGTAATTTGGCACCGCAGGGAATAAAGGTTGTTGTCATAATCGTCATACGGCGGTCTCGTTCG
>JAXDZV010000081.1:0-48579 GCA_034086705.1 Eubacteriales bacterium
CCACCGGATAGCTGAGCGGGATAACTATGCAGTTTGTCTTCTAAGCCCACCAGTTGTAGAAGCTCGGCAGCTCTTTTTTCCGCCTCTGCTTTTTTGACGCCTGCAAGTTCCAATGGGAAACGTACATTGCATAGGCAGTTACGCTGCATTAATAAATTGAAACTCTGGAAAATCATTGTAATTTCTCTGCGTGCTTTGCGAAGCTGTGCTTCTCGTAGCGTAGAAAGGTCAACGCCGTCGATGAGGACCTTACCTTGTGTCGGACGTTCTAACATGTTGATACTGCGCACCAGCGTGCTTTTACCTGCCCCGCTCATGCCGATAATACCGTATATCTCGCCGTCCGCAATGCGTAGCGAAACATCTCGCAGAGCGGAAAATTCTCCTTGTGCTGTTTTAAAGGTTTTTGTCAGGTGCTGAATCTCTATCATTCTATTCACTCCTCAAAAGGGATGAGGCTGCAAGTGCAGCATCATCCCTTTTCTTGCTTTACTGATTCAGTATGTCCAGAGTTGTTTGCTTGCCGCCGTACAGCCCCATCGGTTCAACATGAATTGCACTGACGGAGACGACATGTGTTCCGTTTTTCTCGTTGAAATCTTCCAGATAGGGTAGGTGCTGGAAGTAATTTGCGGTAACTTCACCGCTTTCCACTACGTTGTTTGGCTGCACATAATCTGTAAACTCTTTAATTTCCATCGTAATATTTTTCTGTGCAAGAATATCTTTTGCGATAGCAAGAATCTCTGCGTGCGGTGCCGGTGAAGCGGCAACGGAGATGGTCGTTCCTTGCAAAGCATCGTAATCTACAGAAGAATCATACCCATCTGTTGGCTGCGTAACTACGCTGATTACCGCGCCTGCGTACTTTTCCGTAATAAAATCAGCGACCTTCTGGCTTTCTAAGGCGGCTTTTAAAGCTAACACGGCCGGGGTAGTTTCTGTTCCTTGCCGGACCGCAAGAATGTTACTGTAGGCTGAAGAGGAATTTTCCGTAAACAAAGAGTCTTTCACCGGATTCAGGCCAGCGGAAATGGCATAATTGGAATTGATTACTGCATAATCCAGATCCTGCAGCATATTTGGCAGCATCGCAGCTTCAACCTCTTTGAACGAGATATTGTGTGGGTTTTCAACAATATCATTGATGGTTGCAGTAATATCTGCACCGTCTTTAAGCTTGATATAGCCCTTTTCCTGCAACAAAAGCAGAGCTCTTGCTTCATTGGTTGTATCGTTCGGTACACCGATGGTGATGGTGGTTTTTTCCTTCTGGCATCCTGAAAGTACGCCAAGCGCTAAAATGGCAGCGCATAAAATACTTAGTATTTTCTTCATGGTAATCTGCATCCTTTCTTGTTTATATCAAATTTTTTGCTGTTAAATGTCAAGAAGTTGATACAGATTCACATTCGGCCGAAGCGAAAGTTGGCTCTCACAAGAGCTTCGAAGTAGTTCTTCATTTTTCTCCTCCCGTTTCCATTAAAGTTTCAGAAAGATATAAAAAACCGACAGCCTTTGTTGACTGCATCCGGTTCTTTAGCAAGCACTACACAGACGCAGTTCGTTTTATCTACCGAGAAAATGCGCCAATACGATGTGCAACGACGTATTCGAGCATACCTGCTGAACAATGGCATGTAATACCGTCTGACATGACAAACTTTTCTATTTGCAATATATCAACTACTTATTGAGTAGGTTTTTAGTATAATACCACGCAGAACAGGAATTGTCAAGCGTTTTTGCAGGTTTTTACGTAGCAAGTTGCATTTTTATGGCTTATGACGGATATTGCTCATGTTTTATTGGTGCGTTTGGGTAAGTTTTCCGCATCCCGGCGGTTATTTACTGGGGAAAGTTGCAACGATGTGGTAGAGCTTTGTTCCAAAATACGCAAATTTCGCAAAACAGTTTGCTTACCGCGCCAAGCGAAGGCTCTTGTTTTGAAAAGGGAATCGGGCATTTGCGCAACTTGCTCGTAACGCAGATGAAAAATACGTTTTTCTCGGAAAAAGGGAAGGCAACAGGGCACGCCATTTTGCAAAATTAGCTTATTGTGCGGACAGACGGTTTGGCAAAGATCGCAGCCCCAGGCGGACCCGTATTGCCGGATATAGGCTTGTTCCTTGGCAGAGTCCAGCTGCTTTTTTTGTGTTAGGGCGGAAAGGCATTCACTAATTCCGAAAGGATTTTCCCGCATAGGGCAGACGCGCTGGCAGGCACCACAGTGTTCACAGCTTTGTTCTGCATAGACAGTGCCGGATTCTTTCAGTTGCTCGGGAGTATAATCGGTCAAAATTTCTGCTAAAAACACAAAAGAACCATAGGGTTTTGTGATCAAAAGGCCGTTATCTCCATAGATGCCCAGCCCTGCTTTTACGCACGCTGTGCGCTCATCAATGGGAGAGTTGTCTGAAAAGCCGAAAAACCTTGCGCCTGGGAATGTATCCTGGAGTGCTTGCAATAACGGTGGAAACAATTGGCGGGTATATAGGTGATAATCTCGCGGAACGGCATACAGCGAAATATTGCGCACCGGATCCTCTCCGGGAAAATACGGAATGGCAAAAACAATAGCAGCCCTCAGTGAAATTTGCTGCGGCAGTTTGCGCGCCAGCGTGATACGACAGGTAGAAAACGGAATGCAGCCGTATAACTGAATGCCGAATTGTGAGAATATGGTTTCGAGCGGGGCATTCATACACTGACCACTCCTTTTGGCGTGAGAACAGAGGCATGCGGCTGCGGCATAACATTTTGCAGTGGGGTGGGATGGTGTGAAAACCCGGTTTGTGTAGTAGCGCGAAAGCCGCAAAGATAGGCAAGGTACAAATAGGCGGGATACGCACTGCTGCCGCAACACATGGATCCTGCATTGCTGAAGGCAGAGGCACCGTCTTGCGTTTCATAAAAAGTAGTTGCTCCCTGCAGCAGCATAGCACCGTAGTTCTGTGCAATAGCGTCAAAGACTGTTTTTGCATAGCGGTCGCTGTCCTGCAGTAAAGCTTCATATTTAAAAACAGAAGCACAAAGACTGGTAGGGAGCATTTTGCTTTGGATCAGCGTTTTTCGAACGGTATCTGCTATTGCTTGTGATGCGGGAATCTGTGCAAGCAGCACCAGGCTTTGTGTCAGCTCTGCCAAATGGGAACATGTGCCGTTTTGATAGAAACTAAAATATGCCTCTTTTTTCGCATCATAGAAAGTGTTGTGTATATTTTCATTGAGCATTTTCCGGATACCTTGGTAGTACTGTGCTTCGCGGGGCCTCTCACTGACATCAAACAGAGCACAGAGCGCACGCAGAGCAAGAGAGAGCAATGCATTGAGCGGGCAGTCATACCGAGGTTTTGAATCGACGAATTGTTCATTTGCACCGGAAAGACCGGTTTGCCACTCGTAGAAGTTCCATGCTTCCGCCTGGGAAAAGGCGGGGACCAGTCCCATGGTATTTGCCGCTTTTCCCAGCAGGGCATCGACGGCACGCTTGGCCGGATACAGCAGTTCTGCGGCGAAGGATTTGTCATCTGCGTGACGCACATATTCCTCCAGGGCCATAACAAAATAGCAATTATCTGCCGGAATAAAATAGTCGGTGCGACCGCCTGGACAGGGGCTGACAAAATCCGCATCGGAAAGTGATGCTGCAATTTTACGCAGCGCAGCAGCGGGGTGCCGGTATTCCCCAAATACGTAATACCCGCAAAGCATCTGCATTCGTGCGTCTGCAATGTTCATACCCCCTTCCCGAAAAGGGGCATATTCATATGTATCATGCAGACAAACCTCCAAGGTATGCCGACAGGTTTCGTATATTTTCTGATGCATAAAGTCCGCACAGGAGAACTGCGGCAGCGTATTCAACGGATAAGGAACGTCTGTCAGTCCGGCGTAGCGTAAAACACAGCGGTCTGTATAGATGTGCAGCGCGATATAGCGGCAACATAGACGACAAAATGGGAAAAGTGCTCGATTTGTACCCCGCCGCCCCTGCACGGAACATGCAAAATTGCACTCTCCCACGGAGCTGCGCACGCGAAGATCTTGTAGGTGTTCCCCATATGCGACGAGAATTTTAGCAGATTCGGCAAGTTCTAAATCTAAGGTTAGATATCCGCTTTCGATACGTCCCAAATCCAACAAAACATACATTCCATCAAAGCCGCTTGCATAGTGCCCTGCGTTAAAACAGAAGCCCGGTGTATCCGGCAGTGTTTGCGGAGGCAAATGCCCTCCTGTCATATCCCAAAAGGGTCGGGGAGAGAGAAAAGCAGTTTGCATACGTTTGGCAAACGAATCGGTTTCATCGGCTGCATCACGGAAGATTCCCTGGCTTAAAATTTGTGCGGGTAAACGCGTTTTGGGAATACAGCGATCGACGGGGCGCTGTTGCATCGGTTTTTCAATTTCTAAAAAATCAGCTGTATCATATGGGATACGACTGTTTTCTTGTGTGAAATCGTAGTGAAAGGTGTACCCTTTTTCTTTTGTGAAAAACGGCAGATTGCCACTTTTCCAGCAAGGTGCCTGACGTACCGCTGTATCACGAGAAGAGACGAGGAACAGTTCTTTGTCACTATACATTTCAAAAATGACGCTGCAGGGCTGCTGTGTGTAGGAAGCAGTATCGCAACCGGCAGCATAGACGACGATTTGCAACAAATTATCGCCGGATTTCATGTAGCGCGTCAAATCCAGCCGGTCATAGCTGCACATAGCCTGCACATCCGGGTACTGTCCGAAAGCAGCCAGTGTACCATTGATACGGACAGCATAGTTGTTTTGGGCGCAGATATAAAGAATGTAGGAGGCAGCGGGCGTGCTCAGACGAAAACTTTCGGAGAATTCAAGATATAGGTTTGGGATATAGCGGTAGTTTGTTGCAGTGATCCAATGACTCTGTACAAATAGCTCCATATATTGCCTCCTGTATCTGTATTTACTTTTCATCATAGCAAGCTTGCGGTGGTTTGTCAACCGTTCACAAAAAAGTTTCTGCTGTGCAAAAGATTGCCCGTAGGGGATATACAAAGCGCTAAAAAAGCGGTATAATGGGAAAGAGAAAGGGGTAGAAAGAATGTTTGACAAACTACGGGAGAAGCTGATCCGGCCGAATGAAAACTCCAAAGCCTACCGAACGATTTTCTCTAAACAGTTAGATGGCAAAAGCATCCGGTATGTCACAGAACGTACAGAGCAGGGGGAAGAAAAAGTAATCGGACACCAGGGCACAATGCTGCTGCGTGGAAAAGAATTGCTCGTGATATGTGAGCATGAGACTGTGTTCCGTGCCGATCCGCGTCAGCTTTGTATGAATCCTCTGATGAGTCTTGACGGGGTTATTTTGCGCGGAATGGATCGCATCACCGGTATGGAGCGGTGCATAGTGGTTTATTATCTGTATTATCGAAAATAGTGCTGTAGAATTCGGCGGAGTATCGAAGATTTTTCACGCTACGGGAAAAGTGCTCGTGTTGCTTGCGTATGCGGAAGAAAAAGTTTACAAAGTGCTATTGCATCTATGAGGGTTGTTTGCTATAATACAAAGAGAAATGCTCAATGGAATAATCGAAAAGACGGAGGAGAACTATGCTGATGTTTTTGGAAGGAACCGCACAGAGCGGTGGGTTTAATGTAAAATCATTGGTGACTTTTTTGCCGCTGGTTTTAATCTTGGTTTTAATGTATTTTCTGATGATTCGGCCACAGAGAAAACAAGAAAAGAAGATGCAGGAGGCGCTGAACAATCTTGCTATCGGGGATGAGGTTACCACCAAAGGCGGCATTATTGGTAAGGTTGTCAGCATTAAGGAAGAAACTTTTGTTTTAGAAACCACGCACGATAGGACGCGGATTCGTTTCTTGCGTTCTGCAATTGGTTCGATTGATGTGAAGGCGGAGGATGCACAGTAAGACTGGCGTCACACGGGCTGATACAGAATAGTTTACCCCTTCCCGGCATACAGTGTAACACTATGCAGGGAAGGGGTATTATTTTATGAAGCAGGATAAAAACCGGCCGACAGCAACAAAACATCAAAGCCATGCAACAGGTGGGCGGGCACAGATACCGCCGCTACTGTTCGGTGCGCTGCTGTTTCTGGCTTGTTTTACAGTCTCTTTGTTTGTGTTTTCCTTTATTTTATTGCAGACAAAGGACCCGCTGCCGCTGATCCCGTATGTTTCCATCGGTGTCATGTTGTTTTGTGCGCTGCTCAGCGCTGTGATCTTTGCAAAACATGTCGGGAAAAACGGGCTGTTTTGCGGCCTTTTGATTGGCGGAGTCTTTTCTGTTTTGATCGTGTTGCTTTCCGTGACGGTTGGTGCAGGGCCGCAAGTGCAGGTGGGACATAGAATCCTATGGCTACTTATTGCTGTGGCGGCAGCTGCAATAGGCGGATTGCTGGGGGGAAGAAGTGACAAGAAAAAGGAAAATGCGCAATCCAAGCTAAAAAAGCTTCGAAAATAGTAAGAAAAAAGTTTCTATTTTTTGCCGGCTTTGCTTAGATGTGTGCAAAGCAGTATACTGATCAGCAAAAGAAGAGGAAAAACGGTTGCCGCCAATGTGCCCATTCGCAAATTATCACCGCATTTTGCAGAAATATATCCGGCAAAAGTCGGTCCGACAGAGCAGCCAAGATCCCCCGCCAGAGCAAGATAGGCAAACATGGCCGTTGTTCCGCCCTTCATCGACGCGGAAGCACGGCTGAAACTGCCCGGCCACATAATGCCAACGGAAAATCCGCAAAGCGCACATCCAAACAAGCCGACAGTAGCGGAGGGAATTAGAGCAATCCACAAATAGGAAGCAATACATAAAATGCAGCAGATGCGCATAAAACGATCTAAATGCATCCGCTCACCGTATTTGCCGTAGATGGTTCGTGCGATTCCCATCAAGGCTGCAAATGCCATCGGGCCGGCAAGATCTCCGACGGTTTTGGATACGCCCAATCCTTGCTCTGCAAAGGTAGACGCCCACTGACTGACAGATTGTTCGCTTGCACCTGCACAGAGCATCATGAGAAGCAGTACCCAGAACAGCTTATTAGTGAACAGAGCTTTTGGAGAATAGTTTTCTTCTTGATGTACAGCAGGTGTGTACAACGGGGCGAAGAGAAATAAAAATAAATTACCGACCGGAATGATTGCCCAAAGCAACGCGAGAACTCTCCAATGGGCAGTACCGAAAATCGCGAAAAACACCGTTGAAAGTAAAACAACACCCACTTGCCCCCAACAGTAGAAGGAGTGCAGCAGGCTCATCATCTTCTCTTTGTTGTTCGTAGGGCAATTTTCGACGATAGGGCTGATAAGCACTTCTAAAAGCCCACCGCCAACTGCATAAAAGAAAACGGCGATTAGGATGCCAACATACGGATCCGGCGTGAGATTGGGTAAAACCGCGAGCATTGTAAGCCCCAGGGCGGAAAAGATGTGTGCCAGAGTGATACTGATACGGTAGCCGATACGGTCTACCAAATTTGCGCTAAGTAGGTCAACCAATAATTGAATGAGAAAATTAATCGTGATCAGCCATGTTATTTTAGAAAGTGGGATTTGAAAGGTTGTTTGAAAAGTGACGAAAAGCAGTGGAGCAAAGTTATTTACAATGGCTTGCACGATATACCCGATAAAGCAGGCATATATGGTCTTGCGATATGTTTGCTTCATGAAGAAAAAGTTCCTTATCGTTTTGTGTGTCTAAAAGCATCTGTGCGGGCCTGCGGAATGGGTGTACGCTGCAAAGTGTGACGAGAGAGATAGTTGCCGCATCCGACGGCAACGCATTCTGAGGCGTTTTCTGCCACGGTTGTTTGAATCCCGGTTGCTCTGGCAATCAATTTATCCATGCCGGTCAGCAGACTGCCGCCACCGGTTAGCAGAATCCCGTTTTTAGCGATATCATCAATCAATGCAGGCGGTGTTTTTTCAAGGACACCGCAGACAGCTTGTGCAATCTCTGTGACCGGTTCTTCTAGCGCTTCCTTCATTTCCTTTGAGTTGACAATCACGGATTTTGGCAGACCTTCCAAAAGACATTTCCCACGTATCTCCATGGAGCGTGACTCAGAGGATGTGATAGTTCCGATTTGTATTTTAATTTCATTTGCCGTTCGTTCACCAATTGCAAGGTTTGCGTGCTTGCGCAGATAGCGAACAATTGCATCGTTCATATCATCTCCGGCAACACGCAGACAATCGCAGACGACAATAGATTCCCGTGCTATGACTGCAATATCCGTGGTACCGCCGCCGATATCTACAATCATATGTCCTGTTGGAGAAGCAATATCAATTCCGGCACCGATTGCTGCTGCTACCGGTTCTTCTACCAAAAAAGTTTTTCGTGCACCGGCATGTGTCGCAGCGTCCACAACGGCACGCTCTTCAACTTCTGTGATGCCGACCGGTACACAGATGACAAAAACGGGTCTTGTGACCATGCCTGCGCATGCGCGCCGGACAAACAGGCTTAGCATTTTGAGTGTATCACCATGTCGGCTGATTACTCCGCTATGCATGGGATGGACGGTTTCAACAGAGGCAGGAGTGCGGCCGATCATGGCATATGCTTCCTGCCCGGCTTTCAGAATTTTTCCACTTGCACGGTCTTTAGCCAACACGCACGGTTCCTGCAAAACCATGCCGCGTCCTTTGACATAAATCAGTATGGAAGAAGTCCCTAAATCAATTCCGAGATATCTTGGCATGCATTTTTCTCCTTACAGTTTAGTTTCAGGGTTGGGACAAATGCCTGGGCGTTTTGGCAAAAGTTAATACAGTAATACTGTCTGCACCTGCTTGGTGCAGCAAAGCAGCACAGGCATAGCAAGAGGCGCCTGTGGTCAATACATCGTCGATAATGACAACTTGCTGCCCCGCAACAAGTCGACGGGTATGTTTGCGCAGACGGAAGATTTGTAGGGCATGTGTTAGTCGCTGTGTACGATTCAATGTTTTTTGTTCCGCTGCATCTGCGACGCGGTATAAAAGCCGCTTTGCCTGCGCGCCGGTCTGTTTTGCAAGCTGTCGTGCCAGTTCCCAGGAAGCGTCTACGCCGGTTTGTATGGAATGTGCAGAGGGGGGTACCGGGACAAGCAGAAAAGCCTGCGGCTCTGTTTGCAGCGCAGCACACTCTGCCAGAAGAGCTTGCTCCATTGCATTTACGCAGAATGCAATAAGATCGTGTCGGCGAGTGCGTTTCAGCTTTACTACGATTTGCCTTACGATTTTGTCCGCATAAGAACAGATATGTATATAAGCGCGTACGGAACGAGAAGTGTATACCGGGCGGCAACGGCACTGTATTTGCGGTTGATTGCATGCAGAACAGGAAAAGCCCAGCAGATATTCATATTTTGTTCGGCAGATTGCGCAGAGTGGATCTTGTGTTGCATTCCGTGGCAACAGTGCTCCACAGCAGGCGCATCGATGCGGGAAAAGCAGACTGCGCAATCGGTCTGCTATGTTTTCATGTTTTCTCATATGTTTGTAATCGCTGCGCCAAAGCGGAGTATCGCTTGGATTGCCGGTTGTTGTCAACCATTGCATGAACCTGTTGTTCGTCCCCGACTAAAATAACCATTTCCGATGCACGTGTTACTGCAGTGTAAAGCAGGTTTCGTGTCATCAAACGGGGAGAGAAACGATAAATCGGTAAAATGACAACGGGATATTCACTGCCTTGGCTTTTGTGTACTGTAATGGCATAAGCAAGTTCCAGCTCATCAATCAGAGAAAAGTCATACGTGGTAATTCGCTCGTCGAAATTGATCTGCATGGTTTCCTGTACAGGATCGATTTGTTCAATGATTCCGATGTCACCATTGAAAATGCCACTTCCTTCTTTGCGGATTCCGTTACACTGTTTTTCCCAGAGAATATCGTAATTATTCCGCACTTGCATGACCTTGTCACCGACGCGAAAAAGACGGTCTCGAAATTTTTTTTCGCGTTTTCCCGGATGCATCGGATTGAGAACGGACTGCAACAGCTCGTTTAGGCGCATGGTGCCGCAGGCACCTTTGCGGGAGGGGGCTATAACCTGTATTTTTTGGATGACACCGGCTCCGTAGGTACGCGGCAACCGTTTTTGGCACAATTCAGCGACAGTTTGCGCTGTCTGTTCTTCTGTGTCTCGATAAAGATAGAAAAAGTCGCTGCTGCGCTGGCGCAGATCGGGATATTCTCCTGCGTTGATTGCATGTGCGTTGGTCACAATCGTGCTTTGCTGCGCTTGCCTGAAAATTTCCGTGAGGATGATGGTGGTAAATCGATCGGAGGAGATCAGATCCCGTAGTACATACCCTGCACCGACAGGCGGGAGCTGATCTGCATCGCCAATGAGAATCAGTTTGGCCCCCGGTCGAATAGCCTTTAAAAGTGCGTCCATTAGCAGCAGATCTATCATTGAGGCTTCGTCAATGATAACAATACGTTCATCCAATGGATTTTTTTCACATCGGTTAAAAACGGCATCATCTTCGTTATTATACTCCATTTCCAGCAGACGGTGAATGGTTTTAGCTTCATGCCGTGTAACCTCTGAGAGGCGTTTTGCTGCACGACCAGTTGGAGCGGCAAGCGCAATTGAATAGCCCATGTCTTCAAAAATAGAGAGAATTGCCATGACAACTGTAGTTTTACCGGTACCGGGACCTCCGGTTAAAATCATGACGCCGTTTTTGATAGCGCCGGCAATTGCGCGGCGCTGTAGTTTTGCATACGTAATACGCTCGCGTATTTCAACTTTTTCGATTAAAAGGCTTGCATCCTCGTCTGACAAAGATGCACAGCTGCGGTCGAGAAGGTCCAGCTTATCGGTGACATATTTTTCAGCATCATAGTATTGCCGCAAAAATATACAGCTACGCCCCCCGATTTTCTCTCGCACGGCTTGTCCGCTGTCGAGCAGTCCCTGCACCCCGTCTTCCACCGCGTCTGTGGTAATATCGAGCATTTGTGCGACACCTGCAATCACTTTTTCTTCAGGTAGATATACATGTCCGTTTTGAAATGCATTATAATCGCATAGATATTTTGTTGCAGCGCGAACCCGCATGGGGTTGTTTTTGGAATATCCAAGTGTTTGGGCAATACGGTCTGCTTTTTCAAAGCTGACGCTGTGCATTTGTTCGCATAAAATATACGGATTTTCCTGAATACGTTCCACCGCTTCCATGCCGAATCGGTGATAAATATGCACGGAGATGCTTGGCCCGAAAAAGTCGCGGCAGAAAAGCATAACGCGCCGCATACCGTGTTGCTCTTTGAAGCGCTCGGAGATTTCTTCTGCCCGTTTTTGTGAAATGCCCGGCAATCTGGCAAACCAATCCGGGTGATTCTCTATAACATCAAACGTGTCTTCACCGAATTGTGCAACCAACGCTTTTGCGGTTTTTGGCCCGATCCCTTTGATTGCGCCGCAAGCAAGGTATTTTTGAATAGCTGTGGTTGTATTTGGCAGACTTTTTTCAAAATAAGACACTTTAAACTGTCTGCCAAACGAGGGATGCAATACCCAATCACCGCTAACGGTGATAGTTTCGCCGGCACACAAAAAAGGCATGGTTCCAACCAGTGTGATTTCTTCTGCCTCACCTACATTCATTTCACAGACAGTATATCCGTTTGCTTCGTTCTGATATACAATTCGTTCCACAATTCCTTGTAAAACGGGCATGCCGTCTTCATTGATCGGCAGCGGCAGATCTTGCATGCGGCTCCTCCTGTCTTTTACGCCGACGATGTGGAATTGCCGACATTATCCGGCAATACAATCGTCTATGCATTGCTACGCGAAGATAATATACTGTAAACACGGCTATGACTGCACCGAAAATTTCCAAAATCGCACGAAATAACATAAGTAAATTACCACCCGGTATTATTCTATGTTACTCCGTGCGATTTTGAACCATATTTGGGAGCTTTGTTTTATAGTCCGGCTTTTTCTGCAAGCACAGTGGCGATGTCAAGATTTTCCCACGGTGCTTTCAAATCTTCTCTGCCCATATGACCGTATGCCGCAGTTGCACGGTAAATCGGCCGGCGCAAATCAAACCGATGAATGATGGCGGCTGGTCGTAAATCCACCAACTCACCAACCAAGGCTGCGATGGATTCATCAGCAATCTTGCCACTTGCAAAAGTATCTACCAAAAGGCTGACTGGCTTTGCTACGCCAATTGCATATGCAATCTGCACTTCACACTTATCAGCGAGGCCGCTTGCAACAATATTTTTGGCAAGATATCTTGCAGCGTATGCTGCAGAGCGGTCTACTTTCGTTGGATCTTTTCCGGAAAAGGCACCGCCGCCATGGCGAGAATACCCGCCGTAGGTATCAACGATGATTTTACGGCCGGTCAATCCCGTATCTCCGGCAGGACCGCCTACCACAAAGCGACCGGTTGGATTGACATAGATTTTAGTCTGCGCATCGAGATATTTTTCCGGAATAATCGGGTGGATGACGGTGCGGATAATGTCTTCCCGAATGCGGGAAAGGGAAACGTCTGGGTCATGCTGTGATGAGACGACCACAGTGTCAACTCTCACAGGCACATCATCATGGTATTCTATAGTAACTTGCGTCTTTCCGTCAGGCCGCAAATAAGGAAGGGTTCCGTTTTTACGAACGGCTGTGAGCTGTTTTGCTAACGCATGTGCCAGAGAAATCGGCATTGGCATCAGTTCGGGTGTTTCGTTGCAGGCATACCCGAACACCATTCCCTGGTCGCCGGCTCCCGTGTCAAAGGCATCCTGCATTTCACCGTTCTTAGCCTCCAATGCTTTGTCCACACCCATGGCGATATCGCCGGATTGTTCATGAATGGAATTCAAAACAGCGCAAGTGTCACAGTCAAAGCCGTATTTTGCACGGTCATAGCCAATATCGCGTATCGTTTCTCTTACAACGGAGGGAATGTCCACATACCCTCTTGTTGTAATTTCCCCCATTACCATGATCATGCCGGTTGTTGCACAGGTTTCGCATGCAACGCGGCTCATGGGATCTTGTTCTAACAGGCTGTCCAAAATAGCATCTGAAATTTGGTCACAGATTTTATCAGGATGTCCTTCCGTAACGGATTCCGAGGTAAAGAAGATTTTTTTCATTTGTATACTCCTTTGCTTTTTGACAAAATTCCGGCTATGCTGCGGCAACAAAAAAGTCCCCGTACCGAGGACGCTTTCCGAATCATTGGTGCTGCACGAAGGCAGCCCCACCGTCTCATCTCTCGGGAATTGGCACCTTGCCCAAGCGGGCAGGTTGCCGGGCTTCATCGGGCCAGTCCCTCCACCACTCTTGATAAGCCTACACCGGCAGTATAACACATAATCAGTTCTATTTCAATAGATTTTCATAAAAATCCGCTCTTTTTCGCGTTTTCATATGGCCAGAAAAAAAGACAAAAAACTCAAAGTTCCCCAACTTACCAATGTAACAATAGCTCCGGCTATCAGAATGCCAGCAAGAATACTGGGAAGCGCATATTTCATGCGCATATTCATCAAAGATGCAACCAATGCGCCTGTCCAAGCGCCTGTACCGGGCAAAGGCACTGCTACAAACAGTAAAAGCCCCAAGGTCGCGTATTTCATGATTTTTCCTTTATTCTTTTCTGCCTTACGCTCTAAAAACAGGGCGATTTTATCCAAGTGTTTTACCCGTTTCATCCATGCCAGAATTTGGCGCATAAACAGCAGAATAAACGGAACAGGAAGAAAATTGCCCAAAACAGAGAGCAGATAGGTTAAAACCGGAGACAGGTCATTGAGATGACCAAACGGAATGGAGGCCCGCAATTCAGCAACGGGAACCATTGAAAGCAGAAACAGCCACAAGTATTTTGAAACCAGATCCACCTACTTGCCCCCTTTCTGTACACAACGCTAACCAGTATAACACGATTTTGTGAATAAGTAAAGAAGAAACACAATGTTTTTTGCTTTGCGGGCCGTGAAAAGTGCCGTATTTGTTGACTTTTTTTGTTAAGTGTGATAAAATGAAAAGAAAATGACCGTTCTGGCAGGTGATATCGATGAAGTTCAGTGCATTTCTAAAGAAAAAACAAATCACGCTTTCGCCCCGTGTTTATTTTGTGGATGCAATGGGAGCAATGGCACAAGGCCTTTTTGCTTCTCTGTTGATTGGTACGATTTTTAAAACAATCGGTACATATACCGGTGTTTCATTCTTTACTCTGATTGCCTCGTATGCGACTAAGGCGACCGGTGCAGTGATTGGTGTTGCAATTGCGTATGCGCTGAAAGCTCCGTTACTTGTTCTCCTCAGTGCCGGCGTTGTCGGGATGGCAGGCAATGACATAGCCACGACATTTGTCATAGGTGGCGCGGAAAAATCACTTGCAGGCGGCCCAGCAGGTGCTTTTGTTGCGGTGTTAATTGCTGTAGAGGTCGGCAAACTTGTCAGCAAGGAAACAAAAATTGACATTCTTGTGACGCCCAGTATAACACTGCTTGTGGGCGTGGGCGTTGCTGCCTTGGTTGGTCCCGGTGTTGGTTGGGTAATGTATTGGATTGGCAGTTTTCTGAATTACGCAACAGAAATGCAGCCGGTTTTGATGGGAATGATCATTTCTGCCGTGGTTGGAATGATCTTGACTTTGCCTATCTCTTCTGCTGCAATTTGTGCGATGATCGGCATCAGTGGAATTGCGGGAGGTGCAGCGACTGTCGGCTGCTGTGCACAGATGGTTGGTTTTGCAGTCATGAGTTTTCGCGAGAATCGATTTGCGGGCTTGCTGGCACAGGGGCTTGGTACATCGATGTTACAAATGGGAAACATCATGAAAAACCCGCGGATATGGATTCCGCCGACGCTTGCTTCCCTGATTACCGGCCCTCTTGCAAGCGCAGTTTTTCAACTTCGTTGTGATGGAGTTTCCGCCGGAATGGGAACCTGCGGTTTGGTGGGGCCGCTGGGCGTGATTGCAGCGGGAGACGGGTCTGCGTATATGTGGATTGGAATTGTTTTGCTTTGCTTTGTGCTGCCGGCTGTGCTATCAGAATGCTTTGCATTGTTGCTGCGTCGAATCGGCTGGATTCGGCCGGGTGATTTGAAGCTTTCCCTTTCTTGAATATTCGAGATTTTGTATGAATTTCTTTGAATTCGGACTGCTTGAGAAAATGCATGACGCGTTGCAGTGTGGCTTTCTTGATTGTGTCATGCCATGGATTACGAAACTCGGCGACAAGGGCATTTTTTGCATTGCCGTTGCGGTATTGTTGCTTTGCTTCAAACGCACACGCCGAGCAGGACTGATGCTTGGAATCGCTCTGCTATGTGGGGTACTCTGCGGTAATTTGTGTCTAAAAAATCTGGTCGCCCGGACGCGACCGTATGATTTACCGGGTGTGCACGTCTCTTTGTTGGTGGATGTGTTGCACGATTATGCATTCCCGTCCGGTCATACGTTGGCCTGTTTTGAGATGGCGACAGTATTGTTGATGACACATCGGAAAAGCATGGGATGGCCGGCTTTGGTAATTGCACTGAGCGTTGCTTTTTCCAGATTGTATCTTTTTGTCCATTATCCGACCGATGTGCTCGCGGGGATTTTGCTCGGTGTAGCATTTGGTATGGTTGGGGTATATCTGGGGGGGTGGCTGGACCGTTGGCTGCAAACAAGGCTGCAGCGGTACCGAGCAGCAAAACGCAGTAAATCGTAAGATGATATAAAAAAACAGCGGGTGTCCATACTCCAAAATGGAGTGGGTACCTGCTGTTTTTCTTGTGCAAAAATGATTAGCCTTTCAGTTCATGTGCCAGCCAAACAAGACCGGTTTCAAGCGCTTGGAACAAACCGTTTTTTTCGCCTTGGCGAAGTAATGACCGATCTTCGGTACGCAGAAGTTGAATCAATACTCTGTCTGGAATTTCCGTGTCTGCCACTTTTTTGTTGGTCAGAACGATCAAAAACAGCACAGCAGGATCGCGCATATCTCCATAGCAGTAGGAGTTCTTTTCCCGTAGCAGAGGCTTTCCCTGATAGATCAAATATGTGCCGTTTACGGTTCTTGTTTTCATAAGAAGACCATTCCTTTCCTGTAACTTTACTGCTCGGCAACTGCTCTACACAGTCGCTGTGCCGCGGAAAAGCAAATCAATTGGCGGTTTCCAGCGGATATTCATCCGGAACTGCAACGCGCTGAATGTCTGCGCCTACGCCGCGAAGCTTGGCAACCATGTCGTCGTATCCGCGCTCAATGTGAAAAATATTTTCAACCTCGCTGCGACCATTGGCGGTCAGAGCAGCGATCACAACAGCTGCGCCTGCACGCAAATCCACCGCTTGCACCGGTGCAGCAGAGAGAGGCTGCCCCCCCTCAATGATTGCCATTTTTCCGTCAACCTTGATTTGCGCGCCCATGCGTTTGAGTTCTTCAACATACCGAAAACGATTATCCCACACACCCTCTGTGAGATAGCTGACCCCCTGGGCCAAGCATAAAAGCACGCAAATCTGCGGGTGGACATCGGTTGGAAGCCCGGGGTAAGGTTGTGTACGTACGTCCGTAGGAGAGAGCGAGGCAGGGCCGCTTACCAAAACAGAATCATCGAACTCCTGTATTTGCGCACCCATTTCCTCCAACTTTGCGGAAATAGATTCCAAATGTTTGGGGATGACATTTCGAATATGCAGCCGTCCTTTGGTCGCCGCAGCAGCGATCATATAAGTACCTGCCTCAATCATATCCGGAATAATTGCATATGTGCAGCCATACAAACGATCTACACCGCGGATTTTGATGACGTCTGTACCGGCACCGCTGATGCGGGCTCCGCAAGAGTTTAGAAAGTTTGCTAAATCCACAACGTGTGGCTCTCTGGCCGCGTTTTCAATAATGGTAGTGCCTTTGGCGCGTGTTGCAGCTATAATAACATTGATGGTTGCACCGACAGATACTTTGTCAAAAAACAGATGTGCGGCACGTAGCCCCGAAGTGGCTTTTGCCTCTAAATATCCCCCGTCAACATTTACCTGAGCACCGAGTGCGCGAAAGCCCTTGATATGCTGGTCAATAGGACGCACACCAAAGTCGCACCCACCCGGGCAGCCGACGTTAGCATACCCGAATCTTCCGAGCTCGGCACCCATAATGTAGTAAGATCCACGCATCTTACGGACTAAATCGTATGGCGAGGAACCGCCTTTGACATGTCGTGTGTCAATTTGCACTGTGTTTTTATTGATCCGTTTGATGACTGCGCCCATGCTTTGAAGGATTTCAAGAGAATAAGAGACATCTAAAATGTTTGGCAGATTTTCCAAAGTACAGACATCGTCCAGCAGCACTGTTGAGAGAATGACAGGAACGGCAGCATTCTTCATACCGCTGACTTCGATGTCGCCCATCAAGGGTCTTCCGCCCCGGATGATGTATTTTTCCATAATAGCAATCTCCGTTCTACTGCCAAAGAACTCGAAATCGGAGCTTGGCAGCGTTTTGGATCGCACGCGCAGCGCATAGCGGGATATGCGCCCGGTTTATTCGGTGGCGTGCCTTTTCTCTCTGTACAATGCTCCGATCACGGCGGTGGTGCCCGCTATGCGAATACCGGACAAAGAGATGCGAGACCTTTCCATGATACCCGCAAAACCATGGTGCCACCATGTGTTAATGACGTGTATCACAGACAAAGTATAGTATAGCATGCTTTTCGGATTTGCGAAACCCTTTTGATCGCAAATTCACTTTTAGTTCCTGAATACTTAACACTTAATTCACGTTTAGGGCAAAAAAATGTCATGAATCCTCGAAAAATGTAAAATCGGTCTGTACAGAACCTCACTGTATCCTATGCGCACATGATTACGAATGTGCTGAAAAGAACACATTCGTGTCATACGCGTTTCGAAAAATGTCGAGCACAGTTGTTTTTGATTGCTTAAGTGTTGCCAAGGAGAAATCCGCCGTCTATCCGTAATACAGTTCCCGTAAGGAACGGTGCGTCACACAGATACAAAACAGCCTGTGCGACATCCTGCGGTGTTCCGAGTCTACCCAGCGGCGTGGCATCCGCAAGGGCTTGTTTTTCTGCATTTGTATATTCTTGCAGCATCTGTGTGTCAATTACGCCGGGACAGATGCAACATACCCGGATGCCGCTTGGTCCCAATTCGGAAGCCAGAGAACGGGAAAAGGCGATCACAGCGCCTTTGGAGGCAGCATAAACCGCCTCGCAAGATGCGCCGCTTTCTCCCCAGATTGACGCAATATTGATGATGATTCCTGATTTTTGGCGGACCATGGCAGGATATACGGCATGTGTGGTGTGGAGTACACCGTCAAAATTTACATGGAAAAGGTGCATCCACTCAGCGCAAGAGTAATCGGTTAAAAGGCCGCTTTGTGCAATACCGGCATTATTGATGAGTACGGCAGGGGGGCCATATTGTTGAAAAACATCTGCAAAAACCATGCGCACTTCCGCTTCATCTGTAACATCGGTGTGTTCGCAAAAGCATGCATGTCCCTGCGCCTGCAAAGTGTCACACAAAAGATGCGCCTGTTTGGCACTGTGATGATATAAAATGCCGGTTTGATATCCCTTTTCTGCCAGTGCGCGGGAGATTGCCGCGCCGATTCCAACCGCACCGCCTGTGACCAATGCAAGTTTTCGCTCCATATATGAAATTTCCTCCATCTATAAAAAAATACGCTTGTTTTTTGTATAAAGTGCTGATCTTTTGGGCAACAGTGTAAGGGAGGATAGATTTTATCCCAACAACGTAGTACCAAGGATATAAGGAGGCCCAAGGATGAAAAAACAAGCGGAGAAACGCGCTTTGCGTCATCTTATCGTGTTTTCAATAGCCGTGCTTTTGGCAGGGGTATTTTATGTGATACCGGTTCATGGAGAGCAGAAGGTTTATGATGAGGTCATTCGTTTACATGTGCTTGCTGCATCTGACAGTGAGCAAGATCAGGCTATGAAGATAGCTGTGCGCGATCATGTGCTGGCGCATAGCGGGAAAGAACTGCTCTGTGGAGTATCCGATGTGCAACAGGCAAAGCAGATGCTTGCGACGGCTTGTTCCGCTGTGCAGGATTCCGTTGATCGCTTTTTAGCAGAGCAAGGCGCATCATATACATGCACGGTTTCTCTTGCGCAAGAAACGTACGAAAGACGGTGGTACGGCACGCTCTGTATGCCGGCGGGAACATATGCTTCCTTGGTAATTCGCTTAGGGGAAGGTGCCGGGCAAAACTGGTGGTGTGTTCTCTTTCCGCCGCTTTGCGTACGTGCTGCACAAGGGACAAGTGCTTCTATACAGGATCCGACAGACGCATCTGATCTTACGGGTGTGCAAGACAGTGCAGGCAGACTGGCAGGCGTTGGCTTAGGGGAAGAAGCAGTTGAAATGCTGACACAACCGCAGCGCCCTCATGTGAAAATTAAGTTGCGAATTTTGGAACTGCTTGAAGCTCTGTTTGATTGACATAGTAAGGCGTTGTTAAAAAAGGCGGGTCTTTGCATTGGCAAAGCCCCGCCTTTGTCAGTTTTTCAAAGAATGAATTGGAGCGGGAATTCTGCCGCCACGCTGGATGAAGCGCGCGGGAGAAACAGTTTGAACCGGCATGATCGGCGCATGTCCGAGCAGTCCGCCGAAGGATACGCTTTCTCCTGCTTTTTTTCCGCATACGGGGATAACTCGTACGGCGGTTGTCTTGGTATTGGCGACGCCGATGGAAATTTCATCGGCAATGATGCCGCAGATGATCTCTTCCGATACATCTCCCGGAAGTGCGATCATATCAAGGCCGACAGAGCAAACGGCGGTCATTGCTTCCAGCTTCTCCAGTGTCAAGACACCGCGTGCAGCTGCCTCGATCATTCCTGAATCCTCGGAAACCGGTATAAATGCGCCGGACAGACCACCGACCTGAGAGGAGGCCATTACACCACCTTTTTTGACTGCATCGTTCAACAAAGCAAGCGCAGCGGTTGTTCCGGGGCCGCCGCAGCATTCCAGCCCCATCTCCTCCAATATTCTTGCTACCGAATCTCCGACTGCCGGGGTTGGTGCAAGAGAGAGATCTACTATACCGAATGGGACCTGTAATCGTTTGGCCGCTTCAGAGGCGATCAATTGCCCGACGCGCGTGATTTTAAACGCAGTGCGCTTTACAACTTCTGCCAATGCGGAGAGATCACATGCGCCTGCACGCCGCACAGCACTTTGCACCACACCGGGGCCGGATACGCCAACATTGATAACGCAGTCGCCTTCTCCAACACCGTGAAATGCGCCTGCCATAAATGGGTTGTCTTCCGGAACATTTGCGAAGACTACTAACTTAGCGCAGCCGATACAATCGTTTTGTGCAGTTAAAGCGGCAGTTTGTTTGATAACGGCGCCCATTTTTGCAATAGCATCCATATTGATGCCGGCTTTGGTGGTTGCAACATTGACAGAGGAGCAGACACGTTCCGTCTGTTCCAATGCTTGCGGAATAGCCTCAATCAATGCAGCATCTGCAGGAGTAATTCCTTTGTGCACCAGTGCACCGAACCCACCGATAAAATTAACACCTAGATTTTGTGCGGCGCGATCTAATGCTTTTGCAGCTTTTATATATCCTTGCGTGTTCAGCTTTCCGCCAACCAGAGACAACGGTGTTACCGATATACGCTTGTTGATGATGGGGATGCCGTATATCTTTTCAAGCTCCTCTCCTGTTTTAACCAGGTTTTCTGCTTTTTGGGTGATTTTGTCGTAAATATTGGAGCAAAAGCGGTCTGCACAGTCGCTGACACAGTCAAAAAGGGATATGCCCATTGTAATGGTTCGTATGTCCAAATTTTCCTCGCGGATCATACTGACTGTTTCGAGAATATCGTTGGTGTTTAACATGTTAACTCCTTGTCAAATACGATGCATGGAATCAAAAATATCTTCATGCATGGTTTGAATCACAAGACCGTTTTCTTTGCCTAAACGGCTCATTTCGTCAACAAAAGCGGGGAAGGAGTCACGTAGTCCGTCGATTTCTACAACCATAATCATGGCAAA
Source organism: Eubacteriales bacterium (assembly GCA_034086705.1). GTDB lineage: Bacteria > Bacillota > Clostridia > Oscillospirales > CAG-272 > UMGS1225. Next base: position 21,057 of record JAXDZV010000081.1, read on the forward strand.
ATAATCTTTGAGAACGCTCTGCGAGATGTCGCTGATATTAGCTCCATATTCCGCACATTTTGTACTAACTTTGGCAATAATGCCGACAATGTCACGGCCAGTTACTGTAATCACTGCTTTCACGGTTTTCATCCTTTCCTTGCTACCAATATTCACTTACGTACCCATATAGTGTAACGGAAAAATCATACGAATGCAAGAAAAAAGCGCATAAATTTGTAAAAAAAAATAAAACAACGCTATTTTCTATTGAAATACATAAGATGCTGTGCTAAAATTACAAAGAAATATCTCCGGGGAGATTGTATAGCCGGGGCGCCAGAAAGGGTTGATATATATGGACAATATGGAGCTGTCCTATCGTGTAGAGAAAAAGGTGGAGGGGAGTTATAAAACGCAACGGATTTTGATGTGTTGTCTGATCGTTGTGTTGTGTTTGCTGCCGTTTGCCGGTTTTGTATTCTTCCCGAAACTGGCTTGGATTATTGCTATCATCGTTCCCTTTTGGATCGGTTTTGTGGTGAAAGCGTTGGCGCCGTTTTTGTTTTCGTTTGTGCAAGTGCAGTATCAATACACAATCAAAGATATGGGCACTTTTACATTGTCTGAGCTGCGCGGCAGTAAGCGGCAAAAGGTGTTGTATCAAGGAAAAATCAAAGAGTGGAAACTGATTGCTCCGTATACCGCGGAAGTCGCCACGCAGCTGAAAGGTTGCCAATGTATTTACAGTGCATTGTCATCGAATGTTGTGCTGCGGGATGATGCATATTATGCCCTTTTTGATGATGCAAACGGAAAGGAATGCGCCGTTTTGTTTGAGGCGCCGGAGAAGACGGTAAAGGCTTGCCAGTTTTATAATAGTAAGAGTACCGTGGTTGCTGCAAAATAACCCGGATTCGCAGAGCCCCGGAGGGTGTCGGCAGGGTCGGCGCCGTTCGGGGCGTTCATATTTTTTTACTCCGCTGCCATATAGTGCAGATGGAGGGAGAGATATATTTGCGACATATGTTGTATTGGTTGCGCGGGATACTTTTGATCGCAATGATGGGCGGCGCTTGTTTGGGGTGTGGTTATGGGCACAGCAAAGGGGACGCTGCAATGCTGTGTGCGCGTCTTGCGCAGCCGTTTGTGCTGCGCGGTACGCTGCAATACAGTGAAGAGGAAGAACTTGCAGTCTTGTTTACACACACACCGCAGCAGGATTGCTTGACGTTACTCAGCGGGCAGCTTCTGGATTTTTCCTTTCTGCTGGATCGTACGATGCAGCCACCGCAGTTGTATGGTGTGTGTGAAGACGTGCGAATTCCGCTTGCTGTGTCGTCTGGTGTGTCTGAGTTGTTTGCGGCGCTTTCGGTGCAGCCCGATGCATTGGTGCAAGTCTCGGACGGTCTCCGTGCGGCAGATGGAAGCGCGGAATATGTTATTTGCGCGGGAGAGCTTACTGTGGTGCGCACGCAATCATTGGTTTTGACGGTGCATTCTTTTGAAGTGAATACGTCGTTGCAGCAGGATACCGAAATGCCGCATGAGGACGTGACGGATGAAGATGTGAGAGGAGAGAAAAATGCAACAGCAGGATAACGGTTTTAAACCGCGTACCTATGCGCTGATTCATGAAGATCACTTGCTTCACAATTATCGGCTTTTGCAACAACAGGCAAAGGGGGCGCGTTTGTGCTGCGTGGTGAAGGCAGATGCGTACGGACACGGTACGCAGACGGTGGTGCGTGCCCTGCGGTGCGCGGGCGCGGATTTTTTCGCTGTTTCCTGCGTGGAAGAGGCATCTGCCGTGCGACAGGCCCTTGGAGAGCGTAAAACGCCGATTTTGATTCTCGGTTATACGCGTCCGTGCCACGTTCCTTTTTTGCTGCGGGAAAACATCACGCAGACTTTGCTTAGTGCCGATTATGCAAAGGCACTGAGAGGCGCAGTACCTAAAGGGGCAAAGTTATCGGTACACATTGCACTGGATACAGGGATGAACCGCATTGGTTTTGTGCCGGAAAATCTGGCGGAGCTATTGCCTTTATTCAATGATGAGCATTTTGTCGTGACGGGTATTTTTTCTCATTTTTATCTTTCGGATGAACCGCAGTGCGATGCGACTGAAGCACAATATGTTAGGTTTACAGCCTGTGTTGATGCATTACAAGCGCAAGTCGGAAAAATTCCGTTGGTGCATATTTCAAACAGTGCTGCTATTTCCAATTTTCCGCAAATGCGTTGTGATATGGTACGGGCGGGCATCTCTTTATATGGCCTGAAGCCTTCGGCACAGACAGCGATTGATGGCTTGCTCCCGGTAATGACACTGAAAACGATTCTCTCACATGTGCACATCGTACATGCAGGTGAGACGGTTGGATATGGGGGTACCTTTCGCGCAACGCATAGCATGCGCATCGGTACACTACCGGTAGGTTATGCGGACGGATATTTGCGTGCATATGCGGGCGGATATGTTTTAATTCGGGGCAAGCGAGCCCCATTGCTTGGCAGAATTTGTATGGATCAGTGCATGGTGGACCTTTCCGATATTCCGTCTGCTGATATCGGAGATGAGGTAGAGTTGTTTGGCGCGGGTGAATTGACTGCTGAAACGCTGGCGGGCTGGGCAAGAACGATTTCATATGAGGTTGTTTGTCTGCTTTCCAAACGTGTTGTTCGCCTTTCGCAGAAAGGGAGTGACCTTTCCTCTGCGACAATCGTAAAACAACAGGATCCTGTGGCAGAGCATGTGGATTTTTGATTTGTATTGGTATCATAATAAAAAATTCTCCTGCAATCTTTTGCTGATTGCAGGAGAGTTTTTCTATCTAAAATCTTAGCATATGAAACAAACGATTCGGAGCTTTTGCTTGGAATATGGTGTGTACCAAAGCAGAGCCTTATGTTTGCACATTTTGGTGTTACAGTGTATCTAAAGCGCTCAAAGGCAGGCGCAGCACATTCTCGCACATGCCCCTTTTGGCCATGTAATATTTCAGCGGCGCAGGGCTTGTATTGGAGAACAGCTTTTGAATCATGGGTAAAGCGCCGAGTTGTAAGTGTGCTGCCTTTTCCGTGTCCGCACGAAAATAGGCGCGGCACATATCACGCATGAGTTGCGGTTCAAGGTTTGACAAGACAGAAATAACACCTTTTGCCCCCAAGGATAGATATGGTACAGTTAATCCGTCACAGCCGCAATATACGTCTAAAAGCGTATTACACCTGCGCAGAAGTTGTGCGCCGTAATTCACATCGCCGGTTGCGTCTTTAATACCAACAATGTGTGTATGCTCAGCCAAATGTGCACACGATTCCACATCCAGACGTACACCGGTTCTTCCGGGAACATGATAGAGGAGAATCGGCAATTTTGACGCGTCTGCAATGGCAAAAAAATGGCGCATAATGCCTTGCGCTGTTCCCAAATTATAATATGGCGTAATATGCAGCAGGGCATCTGCGCCCGCTTGCTGCGCGGCGATCGTTTTTCGAATTGCCGTTTGTGTATTATTGCTGCCTGCACCTGCGATAACAGGAACTCTTCCGTTACTGACGGAGACAACAGTTTGAATGCAAAGGACCTGTTCCTCTTCTGTCAGGGTGGATGCTTCTGCGGTGGTTCCGCAAACAACGAGTGCACTGGTTCCGTTTTGAATCTGAAACTCCGTTAATTTACAAAGGCGTTCGGTATCCACTGCACCGTTTTGCAGGAACGGTGTGATTAAGGCACAGGCTGCACCGGTAAAGAGCGGTTTTTTCTCTTTCATATGTACAATCACCTCTTTGCTTTCAGGATATGCGCAAAGGTTTGCGGATGTTTTGGAAAAATTCACCCTTTCCCCTTTTCTTTTTGAGTGTCTTATGATATACTTCTACTGAATAGGCATCAAGACCAAATGGGTGATGTTAAGTGAAAGAATGGGAAAAAGCTCGAATGACACAAACAGGTTTTCAGACACAAGATTATGATTATGAATTGCCGCAGGAACTGATCGCACAGACGCCTGATGCCGTGCGTGATGCTGCCCGGTTGTTGGTTTTAAACCGGGCTGACGGAAGCACGGAGCACCGCATTTTTCGGGACATTTTGGAATATTTGCAGCCGGGCGACGCCTTGGTAATCAATGACTCAAAGGTTATACCGGCGCGTCTGTACGGGCAGCGAATCGGGAAAACAACCCGTACTCCTGCAGAGCTTGTATTACTGCGCCAGTGTGCTGCTGATGTGTGGGAAGCAATTGTGCATCCCGGAAAACGTTTGCGCAAAGGGGATACCGTTTTATTAGCAGACGAACTCTCTTATGTTGTAGTGCAGGAAGTTCTGCCAAACGGCAACAGGGTGCTTCGGTTTTCGTATGATACAACGATGTATCCGACGGTATATGCTCTGTTGGATGTCTTAGGAAATATGCCGCTGCCGCCGTATATTCATGAAAAGCTGCAGGATCCGCAGCGATATCAGACTGTATATGCGCGGCAAGAGGGATCGGCCGCGGCACCGACGGCCGGTTTGCATTTCACACAGGAACTATTGGAAAGGATCCAAAAAAAAGGTATCGATATTGTACCGATTATGCTACATGTGGGGCTTGGAACATTTCGCCCGGTGCGTCAGGCAGATATCCGGCAGCATAAGATGCATGCAGAGTTTATAACCGTAACACAGGACGCTGCAAATCGGGTCAATGCTGCACGTGCCCGCGGCAGTCGGATTGTTGCGGTTGGGACAACCTCTGTGCGTACTTTGGAAAGTGCGGCAGATGCGAATGGCATCGTGCACCCAATTGCGGCAGATACATCTATTTTCATCTACCCGGGATATCGTTTTCGTGCCGTGGATGCCATCATTACCAATTTTCATTTGCCGAAAAGCACGCTTTTGATGCTGATTTCAGCCTTTGCGGGACGGCAAACCATATTGAATGCTTATGCCGAAGCTGTACGAGAACGCTATCGTTTCTTCTCTTTCGGTGATGCGATGTTGATCCAATGATACGCTACGGGCCGAAAAGACTTGCAAAGCAAAGGAGGGATTGCCGTGCTGCCAAAAATACTTGCTGTGGTCGGGCCGACTGCTGCAGGAAAGACGGATCTGTCAGTCGCTTTAGCCAAGCGGTTTGCAGGCGAGGTGATTTCGTTTGATTCCATGCAAGTTTATCGTGGTCTTACCATTGCCAGTGCAAAGCCAGACGAGCAACAGCGCCGCGGAGTTGCACACCATTTGTTCGATTTATGTGATACGGATTGTTCTTTTTCCGTTGCAGCATATGTGCCGCTTGCGGAGACTGCGGTACGGCGGGTATTGCAGCGGGGCGCCATACCGATTTTTTGTGGTGGTACGGGACTGTATCTGGATGCTTTTTTACGTGGACAGGATGCTTTTGCCCAAACGCAAGGAGATGAGACACTGCGCAATGAACTGTATGCTATATACGAAACGGAGGGAATAGATCCTTTGTACCGACGTTTGTGCCAGCTGGATCCCGTGGGCGCAGCGGCCATTCATCCTAACAATACACGCCGTGTCATCCGTGCTTTGGAAATTTACTTAAGTACAGGGCGGGCAAAAAGTGAATGGGATGCATGTTCAAAAGCTGTGCCTGCCCGTTATAATGTTTTAAAGATCGGCATTGCGTTTCGGCAACGGGAACATCTGTGGGAGCGGATTGCGGCACGCACTGATGCGATGTTTGCAAAAGGACTTTGGGAAGAAATTGCGGGATTGCAGGCTCGCGGTTTGCTGCCACAGGGGTGCACTGCGGCGCAGGCAATCGGCTGCAAGGAGATTTTGAATGCACTTTCCAATGGCGGAAGTGTCACAGACGCACGAGACCAAATCATTATTGCTACACGGCAGTATGCAAAACGGCAGATGACTTGGTTTGGACGGGACGCTCAGGTGCACTGGCTGTATGCTGATGAATATGCGAGCACCGACGCTTTGACAGTCAAAGCGGAAGAGCTTGTCACTCGTTTTTTGTCGGAGGAGGTTTGTGATGCAGAGTAAGAAGCTTTGGAATGCAGTAAAATATATCCTGACGGCGCTGCTTTGCATTGGTATTGTGGCGTATATCGGATACCACCTGGTTTTGAGCCTGGATGATTCAGTGCAGACGGTACCAACTACGCTTGTTACGGCAGAGGAAACGGTATCGCAAGAAGGATATATTTTTCGTACTGAGCAAATAGTATATGCATTGCCGGGCAGTTTCTCCTACCGTATAGATGATGGTAAACGTGCTGCCAAGGGGGTAGCGCTTTTGGATGTGTACGATGCTGCAGCCGATGATGAAACTGCAACGCAGCTCGCATTGCTGAACCGGCAAATACAACGTTTGAAAAACAGCGGGATTCAACAGGGGATGCAGTACTCTGACCCCACAATTATTGACAACGAAATTTCGGAATTGTACTATACCATTTTACAAAAGGTGCGCAATGGCGAGATGGACTTCGCGATCCGAAAAGCAGGCGATTTTATTTCTTCCCTGAATCAACGTCAAATTATTACGGGGAAAATCACAGATTATTCTGCACAAATTGAATCATTGGAGCAAAAACGGGATGAGCTGGTGAAACAGACGGGCGATGTCAAACAAACAGTTTTCGCAAAGGAATCCGGATATTTTTTTTCTGATATTGATGGTTTTGAAAATATGTTTACAACCGCAAGCATCAATTGGATGACGCCGGAGGAATATGATGCGCTGATTCATGCGGATGCAGATTATTCTATACAACAGGGCGAAAACGGGACAGTTGCGGCAGGAAAGCTTGTGACGGACTTTGCATGGTATCTGACGGCACAGGTGGATTTGGATCAATTGCGTTATTATAACGAGGCACAGAGCTTCACCGTAATTTTCCCCTATAATTCAGACAAGCGAATCAATATGCGCCTTGAAAAAATTCTGCAGTCGACGGACAACGATTCCATCGTTTTGCTGTTCTCCACTCGGACCAATCCGGAAGGCTTCAATTATCTGCGCAGGCAGACAATTCAGATTGTACGAAATGAAACGACGGGATACCGTGTACCCATTTCGGCAGTTCGCATGAATGATGGGGTGCAAGGGGTATACGTTTTACGGGGATATGAGGTCATTTTCAAAGAAATAGAGCCTTTGACGGAAATGGATGGTTATTTCATTGTACGTGAAAATGACGGAGCGAAAGAGAACATAGGCAAGCTGGCATTAAATGATCAGATTATTGTGTCTGGGAAAAACTTATATATTGGGAAGATCGTTTCCTAACCAAACAAAGGAGGGTAAAACGATATGGGAGAAATTGCTGCGCGTATTGCGCAATACAGAGAACAGATTGATGCGGTGCGCGCACGCTGCGGTATTCGTAAAGAAGTGCAACTGATGGCAGTTACAAAGTTTGTTGAGCCTGCCCGCATCAATGAAGCGATTGTGCAGGGCGGTATTCGCTTGATCGGTGAAAACCGTCCGCAGGAGTTGGTGCAAAAATATGGTGCGCTGCAACTGCAGAATGTTAAGGTGCATCAAATCGGCACGCTGCAGAGAAACAAAGTGAAATATATCATAGACCGTGTTGATATGGTGGAATCTTTGGATTCTTTTTCTTTAGCGCAGGAAATTGCGCATTGCGCACAGCGCCGTGGAAAGGCATATATGGACTGCTTGCTTGAGGTAAATATTGCAAAAGAGCCGAATAAGAGCGGGGTAAGCCCGGAAGAGCTGTTCCATCTGTATGAGCAAGTTGCGTCTTTACCGCAGATTCATGTGCGGGGGCTGATGACCATAGCGCCGCAAACGGATGACAGAAAGGAACGCCTGCAATATTTTTCGCAGACAGAGAAACTGTTTGAACGGCTCGTCAAAGATTATTTGCCAGCACAGACGCTTCCACTTCTCTCTATGGGAATGACGGATTCTTTTGAAGAGGCGATTGCGTGCGGCGCAGATATTGTGCGCATCGGTACCGGAATATTTGGTGCTCGCAGCCCGCTACAACGCTGATTTATGAACGAAATGTAAAATTCTTTTTTTCTGGGCGAAATATGATGGCAAACCTGCAAACATATGATATAATAGGGAAAAATGTAGTATTATGCAGTTTTTGTGATCTTAAATACAACACAGGTTTGGGAGGAAGAAAAAATGGGCTTGGTTGATAAGTTCAAAAGCTTTGTCGGGGCGGATGACACATATGACGATGAAATGATGGACGGTGATTTGTTCGAGGATGAAGACACTTCCTATTCTGCACAGCAGCCCGCGGACGATTCGGCAAGACGCCAGCAAGCACAGAGCGTGCCGAATGCATATCAGTCATCTTCCGCTATGGGGGTCAATTCTGCGATTGAGCTTCGCGTGATGAAACCGAAAGATTATGCGAGTGTTACGCAGATTGCGGATAATTTGCTTGCAAGGCGCACAGTTGTGCTGAATTTGGAAGCGACAAATAAAGATACGGCGCGGCGGCTGATTGATTTTTTGAGCGGCGTTGCGTATTCTATACAAGGGCAATTAAAGCGCGTTGCGAATAATACCTTTGTAATTACACCGAATAATGTGGATGTATCTGGTGAACAATTAAAAAGCGAGAAGCAGGCTGAGCCGCAAGAGCCTCGGGAGGAGCCGCATCAGTCTACTTCAGACGATTTGTATTCCAATCTTTGAGTTTGCCCGCGCGGCAGGTGCTGTCTGCCGCTGCTGAAGGAGCGTTGAATATTTAATTGGAAGTCTTTTTCTACTTGCTCGGCAGGCTGCTGTATTACTTACTTAGTGCGGTTCAGTTGTTTATGCTGATTCGTGCGGTTTTGTCGTGGTTTCCCGGTGAGCCGGGTGGCGTTTTAGTGAATTTTCTGTATGCTGTGACGGAGACAGTAATAGCGCCGGTACGTTTTTTGTTAGAACGGTTTCGCGTGGTGCGGGAATCACCGATTGATTTGTCCTTTTTTGCGACGTTTTTGTTGCTATCGCTGATGCAGATTATATTACAGACGGTGCTATGACGGATCGTGTTGGATATTATGGCGGGGACGGAGAAAAAATACTCCGTTCCCGTGCCGCTGATGCGATGCATGCAGTGTGTACGGGTCGGTATGTTGTGAGTGATTTTTATGATCCGTTAGAGCAGACTATTCTACGGGAACAGTTGGAAAAAGGCGGATTTTCGGAAGATAGGGACTATTTGTTTTTCGGAGGATATCCTTTTGCAGAAAGGCGAATATTGTTTTTTCTACCGGAGTATCTGCATGGCCTGCATGCGGACGCCACTGCACAGCGTGCGTTTTTGGTGCAGTCTGCGCGCACATACGGCGCCGTTGGAGCGGTGCGAGTACAAGGCAGCGGCTTTCGGGAAATGTCGCATCGCGACTACTTGGGCAGTTTAACGGGGCTTGGTATTGAGCGTTCCGTTATCGGTGATATTGTTCCATGTGACCCGTTTTGCGCCGTTGTATTTTTTTGTCAAAAAATCGGTGCGCTGCTCTTGAACGAATTATGCCGCATTGGGAAAGAAGCCGTTCGCGTAACGGATGAAACGCCCGCTTTGGAAGCGGGGTCACTTTTTTTGCAGGATCCGCATCGGTATGCTCCGTTTACGGATACGGTTGCAAGCCTGCGATTGGATTGTCTGATTGCAAGCATATGTTCTGTTTCGCGCGAGCAAGCGCAGCAGAAAATTGAACGCGGTATGGTGCGTTTGGACTACAGAACAGTTGAAAAGTGCGATTATTCGGTACAACCACCCTGCTGCATCAGCATTCACGGATATGGCAGGTTTCGTTTTGAACGAGTTGCAGGCATCAGCCGACGCGGCAGATTGCGCATTTTTTTGCAAAAATATTTATGATGGATGATTCATTCGAATTTGATTTGTGGAAAGGGTAATGCTATGATACCTCCGCATGAAATTAACAACAAGGAATTTTCAAGAGTTGTTCGAGGTTATTCTATTCCGGAAGTAGATGAATATATTGCCTATTTGCGCGAAAAGTATACGGAACTGTATCGAGAGAACGATGCCTTGCAGCGCCGTTTGGCGCAGGCGGATGCAGAGTTGGGCGAATTAAAGGCAGAGGAATCGGATATTCGCGCTGCTCTGATCACTGCGCAAAAGGCTGGAAAGAAAATTATTACCGACGCAAATACACGTGCCGGCCGCATCACGATGCAAACCCGTATTGATTGCGAAAAGATTCTGGAGGACTTTCGCAGGGAAAGTGCTCAGGAACGTGAGACGCTGGCGGTGTTAAAAGGGCAGGTTTCAAATTTAAAACAGCGCTTATTTGAGATGTATTCTTCGCATATTTCCATGATCGAGCAAATTACGCCTAATATCAATGAAGAAATTGCAAAAATGTCTGCAATCACAGATGATGAGTACGCCGCTTCCCTGGTTGCTGAGATTCGTGGAAAAAGCGGTGTAGATGATATCCAGCCTACCAAATTGGATCCGGATGAGACGGTGAGCGATGCAGAGTTAGCTGCACTTGCACGGGTTTTCGGTGATCTTTCCGCCAAAATGCCGCAAACAGAACAATTGCAGCAAACTGTGCCATCAGATACATTAACGTGCGATGTTTCGACGAATATTGCAGCGGCAGATGCTCTTGTACAGCATGTTGTTGAAACGACGGTGCAGCCTACGCAAGAAATAGCGCAGCAGGAACTCTCGCAACTCGAACCGAGCGAAACAGTTGAAGATACGCAGGCTGAGGAATTGTTGGAGTTGCTTCGTCGTAAAGCAGAAGAAAAACAGACGGCGCAGCAAATAGATGTTGCGTTGGGGATCACGCAGGCCGTGCCGCAACAGGATGCACAGACATTTTCTTCCTCTCAGGAAGCGGAAAAAAACAACGTTATCGGAACTGAAACCGAAAATTTACAAACAGAACAAGCCGCTATGCAGCCGGATGAGCCGCAGGCACAGGAACAACCCGTTGTATCACAATATACGCACTCACAAGGACAGCCCGCTCAGCAGACAGCCACAGAAGAGGATGACACGCTACAGAGCACAGTGCCAGATCCTGATGAAACGGAAGAAAGCATTTTTGACACGCTGCGCCGTTTGAATGAAACCTTCACAGAGCAGCCTTCTGCACAGGAGTTTTTTGACTCACTGTCTGCTGATGCCGGGATACCGCAGGACGATCGAACGGAGCTGAGCATTGAAGAACAGCTGCGTTTAGCATATCCGGACCGTGATTCCGGTGAAGATGCGTGATGGCTATTTTGGAAATTAGAACACCAGCAGGAGTATCAGCCGGTTGATTTACCGTAATCATGAAAGGAATATCAAAGTTATGCCAAAGGACTATACGAAGACATTGCATTTGCCAAATACTACTTTTGCGATGCGAGCTAATCTCCCCGTTCGGGAAACGGAAATGTTGCGTCATTTTGATGATATGGATTTATATCACAAAATGCTTGCAAACAATGACGGAAAGCCCACCTTTGTGTTACATGACGGGCCCCCGTTTTCCAACGGCAATATTCACATGGGGACAGCGATGAATAAAATTCTAAAAGATTTTATCATTAAGTATCATGCCATGAATGGGTATTATACACCATATGTTCCCGGTTGGGATAATCACGGCATGCCCATTGAAAGTGCGATTATCAAAAAAAATAAGCTGGACCGAAAAAAGATGACCGTGCCGGAATTTCGCCGTGCCTGCGAAGCGTTTGCATACGATTTCGTTGATAAGCAGCGGGAGCAGTTTCGTCGTCTTGGGGTCACGGGCGATTGGGAACACCCTTATTTGACCATGCAGCCTTCTTTTGAAAGCCGTGAAGTTCGTGTGTTCGGCAAAATGTATGAAAAAGGCTATATTTATAAGGGACTTAAGCCGGTATATTGGTGCCCGCACGATGAAACGGCGCTTGCTGAGGCGGAAATAGAATACAAAGAGATACCGTGTACTTCTATCTATGTAAAGTTTTTGACAATAGAGGATAGAGGATTATTTCGTCCGCTGAGCAAGGATCTTCCTGTATATTTTATTATATGGACAACTACAACATGGACGCTCCCCGGTAACCTTGCCATTGCTGTACATCCGGCAGAGGAATATGTACTGCTTCGGGCGGGGGATTCTTGCTATGTGGTCGCGCAGGCTCTTGCGGAGCAGACTATGCAGGCAGGTGGAATTACGGAATATGAAGTTCTCAGCCGATACCGTGGCAGAGATCTGGAGTTTATAAAGACGCAGCATCCTTTTTTGGATCGTGATAGCGTTGTAGTGAATGCTGAGTATGTGACGATGGATAGCGGCACAGGTTGCGTGCATACAGCACCGGGCTTTGGTGCAGACGATTATCAAACTTGCCGGCGCTATAAAATGGATATTGTTGTACCGGTAGACGATCGGGGCTATCAAACTGAGCTGGCAGGGAAGTATGCCGGGCTGTACTACGAGAAATCCAACGATGTGATTCTTGCTGATTTACAAGACAGCGGTGCTTTGTTTGCCAGTGAGAAAATCAGCCACTCTTATCCGCATTGCTGGAGATGTAAGCATCCGATTATTTTCCGCGCGACACCGCAGTGGTTTTGTTCCGTGGAGGCGTTCCGTGACCAGGCGATACAGGCTTGCGCAGATGTTTCTTGGATTCCCGCATGGGGCGGTGAACGGATGGTACAGATGATACGCGAGCGTGCCGATTGGTGCATTTCCCGGCAACGGCATTGGGGCTTACCGATTCCCGTCTTTTACTGTGAAGATTGTGGTGCAGTTATTTGTAATGAGCAAACTGTTAAGCATCTTGCAGCACTTTTTGCAGAACACGGTTCCAATGTATGGTTCGAGCGGGAGGTTACGGAGCTTTTGCCGGAAAATTTTCGGTGCCCGACATGCGGAAAGATGCATTTCAGCAAGGAAACAGATACGTTGGATGGTTGGTTTGATTCTGGTTCTACGCATTTTTCTGTTTTGGAAGATGCGCCGCATATGAAATGGCCTGCAGATATGTATTTAGAGGGAGCAGACCAATATCGCGGCTGGTTCCAGTCATCTTTGCTGACAGCAGTTGCTGCAAAGGCAGCAGGGGCACCATATCGGACAGTTTTGACACACGGCTGGGTGGTCGATGGTGAAGGAAAACAGATGCACAAATCCCTGGGAAATGCCGTTGCAGCAGAGGATGTTGTAAAGAAATACGGGGCGGATTTGCTGCGTTTATGGGTTGCTTCCTCGGATTATCGGGTAGATGTGCGCGTTTCCGATGCAATTTTCCGGCAACTTTCTGACGCATATCGTAAAATCAGAAATACAGCACGTATTCTGCTGGCAAATCTTGGTGATGACGGAACGGATTTTGTGCCGGATCGAGACATATTGCCGCCTGCTGAGTTATTACCGATTGACAGATGGCTTCTTGCACGGCTTAATGCGCTGATTAAAACAGTTCGTTCCGCATATGAGAGCTATGAATTCCACTTGATTTACCATGCAGTTTATAATTTCTGCACCACGGAACTTTCCAAATTGTATGTTGATATTACAAAAGACCGCGTATATGCGGAACGCAAAGATAGCCGGGAGCGTCGAGCAGCACAGACCGTGATGTTCTGGGCCTTGGATACGCTAACAAAGCTTTTAGCGCCGATTTTGGCTTTTACTTCTGATGAAATTTGGCAGGCAATGCCGCACAGAAGGGAAGATAATGCGGAGCACGTCCTTTTGAACACAATGCCTTCCTCCCAAGAGGCATGGGATTGCCCGGAAATCGAGGCACATTATGAAAGCCTGTTCCGTATCCGTGACGATGTTATGAAGGCACTGGAAAGCGCACGCGCGGAAAAGAGTATCGGAAAAAGCTTGGATGCCGATATTGAAATTTTTGCAACGGGCGAAAATTTTGCTCTGCTGCAGAGTTTTCGTACGGAGCTTCCGACGTTGTTTATAGTCTCTGCGGTGAAACTAACGGAAGCGGATGGTGCTGCTGCCGGTCTGGAAGTCGGTGAAAACGGTTTGGCGGTGCGGGTATTGCCGGCGGCCGGTGTGCGGTGCGATCGATGCTGGAATTTCAGTACTGCGTGTGTGGAAGATGCCCAGGGGGAGGATTCTGAAATTGGGCACCTTTGCCCTCGGTGTGCCGAAGTATTGCGTACTATGCGCTGAAAAAAGCGTATGGAATAGCGCTATGCTGTACGAAGGGACCGGATTTCTGTTCCGGTCCCTTTTCAATGATTCGTTTTGTGGATAGGGGGTGCCGTTTTTTTGACAAATTCAGAGCAGCTTGCGACCGTGCAGGCGGCGTGCGAGGCCTGTCATACTTTTCAGCTTGGTGCTGCAAAAAAGAACTGTGTATTTGGATGTGGCAATCCGCAGGCGAAATTGGTATTCGTCGGAGAGGCTCCGGGGGAAAAAGAAGATTTGTCAGGCGTTCCGTTTGTTGGCCCTGCAGGTAAATTGTTTGATCTGTATTTGTGCGCTGTGGGGCTTTCTCGCGAAGAAGTATATATTTGTAATGTGCTCAAATGCAGGCCGCCCCACAATCGTGATCCGCTTCCTGCCGAGCAAGAGGCATGCTTGCCGTTTCTTAGACAGCAAATTCGAATTTTAGAACCACGTATGATTGTATGTCTTGGAAGAATTGCTGCAGCTGCTATCATTAAGCCGGATTTCAAGGTCACTCGTGAACATGGCCATTTTTTTGAACGGGGTGCTTTTACATTGTGTGGAATATACCATCCCTCTGCACTCCTGCGGGATCCGACAAAACGGGAAGATATGTTTTCGGATATGATGCAAATTGCTGCGCGGTATTCACAGCTCAGAGAGGAATAAGCATGTCATTTACTGTATTAATGGAACTGGTTTTCGGTTTTTTGTTTATGATTTTGGTCGGTTTTGTTTTTTCAAATTTTGGTTTTTTTCCCGGCGATTTCACAAAAAAACTTTCCAGAATTGTTTTATGTGTATTACAGCCATTTATGCTGTTTACTGCGTTGACTAGTGTTCCTTTCTCAGTTGACCGATTGCAAAGCGGAGCATGGGTTTTGTTGCTTAGTTTTTCAGTACATGCGTTGCTTGGTTTGATGGGGTGGCTTTTTGCAAAGCCTTTGCGAGACGATTCCGAACGAAAGCTGATGCGTTTTTGTACGATGTTTACAAATGGAGGCTTTCTCGGTTTCCCAATCTTAAGTGCTTTGCTTGGTGCGCAGGGGAGGTTTCTCGGTGCATTTTGGGTCATAGTGTTTAACATTTTGAGTTGGACCTGGGGCCTTGCAATTATGCGAAAAGGAGAAAACGGAACGGAAAAATTTTCATGGAAGAAACTGTTTAATTTTGGATCGGTCCCCTGTTTGTTGGGAATGGCAGTATACGCGCTGCAAATTCCGATTCCTTCTTTTCTGCTGCAGGCCATGACTTCCCTTGGAGATTTGTGCGCACCTTTGATCCTGTTGATTATTGGTGCGAATTTGCAAAAAATTCAGCCAAAGCGTGTAATTTTGAATTGGAAAGCTTTTTATCTTTCCGCCGTTCGCCTTTTTATATGTCCGCTTTTGGTTGCAGTTGTTGCAAAGTTTGTAAATTTACCTGCCGAGTTTGCGACACTGTGTTTAATTATGTCATCTCTGCCGAGTGCGTCGATGTGCGTGATGTTTGCAGAGGTGTATGATGTACATCCTGAAATTGCCTCCCGAAATGTCGGAATTGTGACAGCACTTTCTTGCGTTTCGATTCCCTTGGCGCTAACGGTAGGACAATGGATTTTAGCCCTATAATCATTCTGTGGTATAGTATGAAGCAACTGCCAAGGGGTAGATAATATTGCAAACCGAAATTCTGTAAAAACCATACTCTCGCCGAATGAAGTTGTAAGGATACAGGTAGGCCACATGGTAAACCACCATGTGGCCTACCTTTTCTTGTGTGCTCGGCACGCGTGATAACTTGGCGGAGAAAGTCCGCTACAGGCTTGACAGCAGGAACTGTTAGCCAAAGACAAGGGCGTCCGTCGTGAGGCGGGTTCTGCCATCAGAATCCCGGCCTGTCGGAAGGCATGCGCACAATTAATTAAAAACTCTGTTGCTTTTTGCAGCGTCGTATGCACCATGTTTGGCTCGACATAACAGTTTATCATGATTTCAGTCATATCCATAAGACGTCCTGCCAAAGAAAACGGACCGATCATGCCGGCAATTACGGGGCGGTTTTGTATGTGCGTGCTGCAACTGCGGATCGCATCCAGATACAATGCCGTACGGCCAGATCCGGTCGCCGGAATTTTCAAAGCATCGGCATCTTGCGGCGTATGCAATAAAGCTCCGCATACTGTTGGTACTTCTTCAGACGTGACACGTATCTGCACGCCAAAAGCTTCGGCCCCCACCGAAAGATCATCATGCTTAAAGCTGCAGCCATATCATATCGGTCTGCGATGGTTTGCATGTCCTGCGCAATGGAACTGCTGCTTCGATCAACTCAGCTACGGAAATGTGCATGGATTGTATGCACGGGAAAGAGAGAATGGGTAATCGCTTTTTGACTTTGGCTGCGATTGCATCCGCAACCCATTGTTAGCTGTTTCGTTTCATAATGATTCTCCAGTTTTGATGTTTGTGCGTATGTTTGCATTTTTAAATTGTTAACGAAGACAGCGTCATGCATTCCATATACTTTTCCAAAAACTGAGATTCTTGCTCCAAGGATAAGGATACGGCTTGAGCCGACATCTCTTCAGCTTGCTGTGCTGCAGGTGAATTGAAAAGAAACATCTTTGCACCGCGCAGTGCGGTGTTTCCCAGCAACTGTATGCGGGGAAGAAGCTCTTGGGGGAACAGGCCGATTTGTGCAGCATCTACAAGCGGAAGATTTTCCCCAAAACTACCGGCAAGGTATAGCCGGGAAATATTGCCACAGCGTGATGCCAAACATGCGATTCCTGCTGCTATAGCACCTTTGGCAAGCTGCAGATTACGGATGTCTTCCGGATACAAACGAATTGTTTCCGTGAGTTGAAAAGGGGCCGCAAGATACCCTGCCGAAGTTAGCAGACCATCGCGCAGCAAAGCAGCTGCCAGAGAAATCAATGCACTGGCGCAGATTCCGCGAGGGGGAGCGTTTGCAATGGTTTGATACTGCAAGGTACCGTTTTCATTTGTTATGGAATAAATTGCTCCGGGGAGCGCAGGCATACCGCAGCGAATGCCGATCCCCTCAAAAGCAGGGCCGGCAGCTGTTGAGCAGGTATATAGAGATGCGCCGTTCCACGCCGCCATTTCACCGTTGGTTCCCAGATCCACCAACAGGCTGCCGGGGACACGTAGCATCCCGCTGGCTGCAATTCCGCAGGTGATATCTGCACCGACAAAAGCACTAATGCAGCGCGGCAAAAATATACCATCGCAAGTTTCTCCGAACAGGGAGTTTGGCGTAAACGGATAAGAAAGCAGTCCGGAAATGTTGCGACCGGTTAAAAAATGCAACATAACGGTGTTGCCGGTATATACGGCTTTTCGTACAGTACAGCGGGAAAGCGGAGCCAGCAACGCAGAAAGCCCTTCCAATAAGGCATGCTGCAGGGGGGCAACCCCATGCTCAGAAGCATAGCTCAGACGCGTAATGACATCTGCACCGAATTTTCTTTGCGGATTTAGGCAACTGCTTTCCCAAAGTTTTTTTTGCGTTTTCCAAGCATAAGCCACAGCAGCAATGGTCGTGGTACCGATATCAACAGCAATACCGATGTCTTCAGCTTGCAAAAGTACTTGAGCGGCTGATGCAGGCGACAGCGTAGGGTCTTCTGCAATCAGCGAAACAGTCGTTTCGGACAGCAAATATACACGGCATGCAAGACGTATGCCGCACAACAGGTCTTGTTGGGAAAGAAACTTTGTTTCCACGGCATCCGGCGGCGTAACGCTGCCTTTCACGTAGATGCGGCATTTACCACAGATTCCTTTGCCGCCGCAATCCGCTGCACAGGAAAAAGGGGTTTGACGCAATAGTAAATCGGCACGTATTGGCGCATGGCAGACGATATCCTGTGTTTCGGTGCCGTTGATAATATGCACAAGCAAAATAATATCCCCCAGCACGTTATTTTTTGTATTCTAACACGTTTTTGCAGATGCGTCAATCTTCTACACAAAATTTTAAGATATATAAAAATAGGTGGTTCATTGAAAAATGAAATAGGACATATAGAAAGAGCCATAGCAGACGTAGTATAATTGAAGCAACTATATAACAAAAAACCACGGAGGTCAGCCATGCCCCAAGAATAGTAGACCACATGACAGAGGAAATGCCAAAATCTAACAAGAAAAAAACAACCATAAATTGAAATATTGCTTTGTTAGGGACTGCTGAAAGTGCAAATAGCACGTGCAGTAGGAATATCCCGTTCCACCTTACACCATGAACTGAGCTGCGGGAAAGTTGAGCAAAGAAGAAAGAACCAATGAAATGAATAGCCGCACTGCATTTGGGCCTTAGGAGATAGATGCTATCGTGGGCAAAAAGGAGTCATCACCGGTGCTTCTCTCGCACGGCGAAGGGTTGACGCGTAAGCGGCATCTTGAAAAGATATCGCTTTGAAGCAGCGACGTTGTTTGTATCGGCCATGAAAAGATTGCAGAGATTTACGGATAAAGCTTTGACACTGTTTTTATTTGTGTTTGTGTCACAAGTAATAGCGGCAGCGAATTTAGTGATTTAGGCAGATTTCTGCCTAAATCACCAAAAGTGTACTATGCTCATCCGTATCGAGGTGCAAACGAAAAGCAAAACTGCCTTGTTCACAGCTTTTTCGTAAGGGAAAATCCTTTGATAAAATCACTGACGAATAAGTTGTGTTTGTCGAACATCGGATCAACAATTTGCCACGTGAAATCTTCAATTACCCCTGCTCTGATTTTGTTTTCCGTAGTATCCTACTGAATATAGCAATTTAGACATATAAAAAATCAGAAAAATATCTCTTTTCTCTTTCTTTTTTTTTACCAATCTGATACAATATCTATAATATTTTACTGTTATTTTATTTTTAATAGAAAGATGAGGAACCTACATGAACGAATGTTAAGAACAAATCAGTACATATCTACAAAAAGGGAACGCATCCGCGGTACAAACATTTGTTTCAAAAGCACTCGCATAAGGAGAACTGTCACAGGTTATTGGTATATGTGCCCTTCTTACCACAACAATGCAGCAAATGAATCAGGTTATTCAGGCTGCGCAAAAGGCGGGAGTACGGGACAAGGTTAAAATTATGGTTGGAGGCGCGCCGGTAACAGAACAGTTTGCGCAAAGTATTGAGGCAGATTGTTATACAGATAACGCTGTGTCAGCAGCAGAAGAGGCGCTGCGCTTTTGCACAGCTGCCCTTGACTGAGCAGAATAGGAGCAGAGTATGTCACACATTCCTTCCGCACCGATTGGAAAGCAGAGTATTCTTACGTTGGAACAGTGTCTTTCGGCCAATCATACGGCTACATACGATACTGTGCACTGGGTCTATTATCCGCAAATTTACTGTGATTACCGATATTTGCTTGGTACACGTGGCGCAAACCCGTTGATATGCATTGGAATCAACCCCTCTACAGCACAGCCCGGGGCACTGGATAATACGCTTAAAAGTGTTGAGCGTCTTGCGCTCTTTAACGGGTTCGACTCGTTTTTGATGTGTAATGTTTCGGCACAGCGCGCAACTTCTCCGGATGATATGGATTGCGTGGAAGATCCACGCTTACATGCAGAAAATATAAAGACGTTTGCCTATATTCTGTCACAACACCCGCAGGCGACTGTATGGGCGGCGTGGGGCACAGTGATTGAAAAGCGCACATATTTGTTTTCGTATTTGTGTGAAATGGTTAAAACGGCATCAAAGTTCGGAGCAAAGTGGGTAACAGCAGGAAAGTTATCCGCTGCAGGGCATCCGCACCATCCGCTGTATTTAAAAAAGGACACTGTGTTTGCACCTTTTGACCCAATTGCATATTGTGACGCTATAGAGCAAAAAAATCATCTGCATGTATGTAGATGCGGCAAACAGATTTGAAAGAGGGAAACGGATTGAATACAACAGAAAAATCATTTGGAAAAAAGCTTGAAAATTATTGGTACCATTATAAATGGCATACGATTGTGGGAGCAATTTTGGCTGTATTTATCTTGATTTGCACCGTACAGATGTGTAGCAAAGACCGGTATGATTGTCATTTGCTGTATGCAGGTCCGGCCGTTTTTGGGCAGCAGGCGCATCAAGAAGCAGTCAAAACGCTTTCCACTCTTTTACCGGGGGATTATGACGGCAATGGGCGGCTTACACCGGATTTTACAATGGTAACCTATGTTTCACCTGACCGTGCGGCAGATTATGTTGCGAACGGATATAATTATGATCCGGGAATTAACCGGCAATCCAAGCAAACCTTTTCTGCTGAGCTAATGAACGGACAATGCCTGATCTACTTTATGGATCTTTCTTTGTATGAGGACACAAGGGAATACGGATATTTTGTGCCGCTTACGGATATATTTGCATCTTCCCCGGCATGTGCATATGACGAATACGCGCTGACGTATCGTGATACTCCGTTTGCAAAGCAAAATCCGGCGCTTTCCTTTCCATCTGACACTGTGGTATGCCTGCGGGTCAAATCATCCGTGTCTGGCAAAACGGTGCGGGATTGGGAAGACGTGTATGCTTTCCATGTGGAAATGTTCCAAAATCTTGTCCGATGATGTTGCCCATGGTACAGAATCACAGCGGCATGCTTTTGGGGTGTGGGTGCTTGCTTTTTTGGAATTTTCTTATCTTTTGTGTCATCGGGTTTGATAAATTTCGTGCGCGGCACAACATGCGTCGGCTGCCGGAACGGACCATCCGGTGCTTTGCAATGTGTGGCGGCGGCATCGGCATATTGGCGGCATTTTATCTGTTTTCGCACAAAACAAAGCATCGAGCGTTGCTTGTTTGGGTTTGGGGATTTACCATTGTGGAGCTTTTGGCGATGCTTGTGGCGGCATATATTCTTTAGATGCGATTGCTTTGAAAAATTAAAATTATATCGGGTTTATGAAAAATAAGGAGGGCAAATTAACATGTCCGTTGCGAGTGTTAGAAAGTTTTTGAATTCCTATGGGATTGCAGACCGAATTCGAGAGTTTGATGTTTCCAGTGCGACAGTAGAACTTGCGGCAAAGGCCCTGCACTGTGACTGCGCGCGAATTGCAAAAACGCTCTCTTTTTCGGTTGCTGGGAATCCTATTTTAGTTGTTACCGCCGGAGATATGAGAATTGATAACGGAAAATTTAAAGCACAGTTTGCCACAAAAGCCAAAATGTTAACACCCGAGCAAACGCTGGAGCAGATCGGTCATCCGGTTGGCGGTGTTTGTCCCTTTGCTGTTAAACAGGGGGTACCGGTGTATTTAGACATTTCTTTGCAGAGATTTGAAACGGTATTTCCCGCCTGCGGCAGCAGTAACAGTGCTATTGAGCTAACAGTCGAAGAACTTGCTGCATACACTTCCTATACTGCTTGGGTGGATGTGTGCAAAGGACAAACAGTTTAAAAAGCGTAAATACGCACGGATGATTTTCATAGAAAATGTATATATATACGTATACGCCGTGAAAATCGAACGGCTGCTGGAGCATATCCCCGGAAACACGGTTTTTCTTTTCGGCAGAATATAGAGTATGTATTGCTTTTCAGCTGGGAATATGATATGATAGGTACGCAAATTTTTCGGAAGGAATCGAAACGGATGAAGCAAGTTTGGGTAGCAGCTGTATTGAGCGTCGCACTGTTTTTATGCGTGTTGCCGGTACACGCGGATGCGGAAAAAGATGCGCGGAACTACGGTGCAGTTGAGCCGATTCGCTCAGTTACGGAAATGGATGGCTCTGTCACAAAAACATATCGGTTTGAGGCATCCGCACCGTCTGTTGACACGCAGACTCTTTTTTTTGATGGTTTAAATGCGGAGAGTAACGAAACACCGGTCCATTTTTGCTTGGAAACAGATGGGCTGACGCTATATTTTGCATATGATTTGCTTTATCGAAATATTGGAAAGTATGCACCGTTTACGATGCAGGCTGCACTTTGTGCGCCGGAGGAAATACCGGGGTTTCCGCCAGGGCTTGCGGAAAAGCTTGCGGATGATGCGGTGTTTGTGAATTTCTCACAGCAGGAACACTATCCCGGGGTTGCACAGTTGACGCTACAGCTGCCATCTATGTTGCAAGGGGAGCGTGTCAGTGTGTTTCGCGTTCTTTATGATGACGAACAGACTGCCTTCGCGTCTTTGGCTCCGATTGTACAGGATATTCCGCTTTCAGGCGATGCCCAACTTAAGCTCACAGTAACGGAATCGCAGGATTATCTGGTTATATCTGCGCAGAGCGCGGAGAAATATGCCTCCGCCCTCTGGGCTTTGGTGCAGCCGATTGTACTACAGGGTGGCGGCTTGTCTGCGACAGCCATTTTCTGTATTGTGGGCGCAGGGGTCATTTTGGCAGGGGGCGGAGTGGTTGCTGTTTTTTTTCTGCTGCGACGTAAGCGTCGACATGCGTTGTTGCTGATGCAACCGGGAAACAATCTGCAGAGAGATGCATCTAAACCGGTATCCCGTAGCCGTAAAAACGAGCGCAATAGGAAACATGGATCTGCTGCGAAAGGAGAGAAAGACTGATGCTACATATCGGATGTCATCTTTCTGCTTCGGCAGGATATATGGCAATGGGTAAAGAAGCTGTACGCATTGGGGCGGATACTTTTGCATTTTTTACCAGGAATCCGCGTGGAGGAGCAGCCAAAGCACTGGATGTGGAAGACATTTCTGCCTTCTGTGCGTTCATCAAAGCACATGCTTTTGCACCGTTGGTAGCGCATGCACCATATACGTTGAATCCGTGCGCTGCAAAACAAGAGACACTTGCTTTTGCTCGGCAGACTCTGGCAGACGATTTACAGCGCATGGAATATATTCCCGGGCAATATTACAATTTTCATCCGGGCAGTCATGTAGGTGCGGGAATACAGGCCGGTGTTGAGTTGACCGCTCAAACGTTAAATTTGTCCATGTGGAAAGATATGCATACCACGGTTTTAATTGAGACAATGGCTGGCAAAGGCACGGAAATTGGCGGCACGTTTGAACAGATACGTTCCATTATTGACCGTTGTGCGTATACGGAACATTTGGGCGTTTGTTTAGACACATGCCATGTTTTTGATGGTGGATACGACATCGTGCGTGAACTGGATGCGGTGTTGCGTATATTTGATAAAACAATCGGTTTGGACCGTTTACGTGCCGTGCATCTCAACGACAGCATGTATGGATTTTCCTCGCATAAAGACAGGCACGCGCGAATCGGTGCAGGAGAGATCGGGTTTGCAGCTCTAAGCGCAATTACAAATCATCCGCTTTTGTGCGGACTCCCGTTTATTTTGGAGACACCGCAAAGTGATAACGACGGATATGCTGCTGAAATTCGTGCTCTGCGGGACGCATACATCCATTGATAATAAGAAAGGTTAGGTGCAGCAAATGAAAACGGATCCAATGATTGAAAAGAAAATTGATGAACTGCTCAGTGTGATGTCACTGACGGAAAAAGTAGGCCAGCTAAATCAAATTTCATCACCTCGCCAAGATGATGAGGAGATTTTTGAAATGCTGCGCCAGGGCAAAATCGGCTCTTTCATTATGTCTACTACCGCGCATGCAGGGAACGAAATGGAACAAACACCGGACGGTGCAATGTTAGAAAAACTACAAAAAATCGCGGTAGAAGAAGGTCCGCATGGCATCCCTGTGATCTATGGTCGGGATGTCATCCACGGGCATAAGACAGTATACCCGATTCCGCTTGCGATGAGTGCTGCATTTGATCCTGCATTGGTAAAAAAGTGCTATCGCAATGCGGCGCGTGAAGCAGCACGTGACTGGGTGCAGTGGACTTTTGCACCGATGTTGGACTGTTCGAGAGATCCACGTTGGGGCAGGTGTATTGAAAGCCCCGGAGAAGATCCATACCTGGGAGAACTCATGGCGAAAGCTGTGGTAGAGGGTTTCCAAGGAGATGATTTATCGGCAGAGGATACTTTGGCAGCCTGCGCCAAGCACTATATCTGTTATGGCGCGGCAGAGGGTGGCCGGGACTATCATAAAGCAGAAGTTTCTGATTATACGCTGCGGAATTATTATTTGCCTGCCTTTCGCAGCGCTGTGCGCGCCGGCGTGCAAACGGTAATGAGTTCTTTTAATGAAATCAGTGGGCAGCCTGTGACTTCCAGTCATTATTTACTGACGGAACTGCTGCGGGATGAGCTTGGGTTCGATGGCTTTGTTGTGAGCGACTGGGAGGCGGTCTGCCAATTGGAAAAGCAGGGGGTTGCAGAGGATCGCGCCGCCTGTACGGAAATGGCGCTTCTGGCCGGTCTGGATATGGACATGGTTGATTGCTGCTACACAGAGCATCTGGAACGCCTGGTACGCCAGGGCATTGTACCGCAGGAAGCGGTGGATGAGGCATGCAGGCGTGTGTTGCGCGTAAAATTTCGTTTGGGTCTGTTTGACCACCCCTATGCGCCAAAGTATGCCATTGACTATGATGCACATAAGCGTGATGCGCGCAGACTCGCTGCTGAGAGTATTGTGCTGTTGAAGAATGAAAACAGTGCATTGCCGCTGCGCCGCGATGAGCCGCTGGTTCTGCTGGGGCCAATGGTAGACGAAAGAGCTTCGATGCATGGCAGCTGGACGCTGGACGGCGATGAAGCAGATGTGATTACGATTCGGCAAGCTCTTGAAGAATTGAGCGAAGGAGATGTCATTCGTTACAATTACAGCCATTTGCTGGATGAACAATATCGTCAACTTCGTTATGCAGATACGGCTGTTATTTGCTTAGGAGAAAGTCGCATTGTGACGGGAGAGTATAGCTGTCTGGCTAATGTTGATATTCCTGCAGAACAAGTGGAAATGGTTTACCGCGCTTGGAGGGAAGGAAAGAAAGTTATAGCAGTTCTGTGCTTTGGGCGCCCTGTTGCCATTGAAAAAATTCTGCCATACTGTGACGCGGTGCTTTACGCTTGGCATCCCGGTACAGAGGCGGGGCATGCAATTGCCGATGTTCTGTATGGCGATGTTGTTCCCGGCGGAAAACTTCCGATGACGCTGCCGCGCAGCACGGGGCAAATCCCGCTGTACTATAATGCTCCCTCCAGCGGTCGCCCGGTTAACGGATATTATGGGGAAGGCGACAGCTACTTTGACATGTTGCCCAGTCCTTTGTACCCGTTTGGTTTTGGGCTTTCTTATTCGCGTTTTTCCTTGAGTGCTCCACAGATCGATCGCTCGGAAATTTCCATTTCACAATTGCAGATTGGGGAAACGATCACATTGCGTGTGGTATTGACCAATATCGGTAATTACCGAGCATCAGAGACGGTACAGCTATACGTGCGAGACTGTGTTGCCTCTATGATGCGACCGCTGCGTGAATTGAAAGGATTTCAAAAAATTGAGTTGGATCCCGGGCAAAGCCAGGAGCTGACATTCTTTGTTGGTTATGAACAGCTTGCCTTTTATGACGGAGGCGGCCGTTATACGGTGGAGCCGGGCAAGTTTGAGGTATGGCTCGGCACGGATGCCCTCACTGACAACGGAACGAGTTTTCGGGTGACGCAACACTGAGTGTGTATAAAGCTTACTCTAAGAATCGGGCGAATGCATGACATCGCCCGATTCTTGCATTTTGTGTTTTCTTAAATGCTTTTTCGACAAAAAATCGTCCAACTCTTTACAAATCTAATGCAAAATGATACAATAAATATGTTTCAAATATTAGGAAAGCAGGGCAACTGTCATGATAGATGCAAAACACCTGGCGTTGACGGAGGAACTTCTTTCATGGATTGCTAAAGCTCCAACTGCCTATCAAACTGTTGAACAGGTCGAAAGTGCTTTGATGGACGCAGGATATGAGCAGCTTGCAGAGCGGGATATGTGGCATTTGCGAACGGGTGGCAAATATTATGTGGTGCGAAACGGCAGCAGCTTAATTGCCTTTCGCGTCCCAAAACAGCCAGCTACTTCCTTCCTGATTTCAGCAGCTCATACGGATTCACCGGCTTTCAAGCTGAAAGAGCAGTCGCAACAGACTGTATGTACCGCGTATGTTCGGCTAAATACCGAGGTGTACGGCGGCACAATTTTTTCCAGCTGGTTGGATCGACCGCTTTCTGTTGCAGGCCGTTTGATCATTCGGGATGGTAATCGAATTTTTTCCAAAACGGTTTGTATACAGCGGGATTTACTTTTAATACCGAGCGTTGCAATTCATCAAAATCGCGGCGTGAACGATGGTATTCGCTGCGATCCTGCAAATGATACGCTGCCGCTTTGGTCAATGTCGGCGGATGCACCGTCTGTGCGGCAACTGGTCGCGCAGGCTGCACAGGTTAGACAGGAGGACATTTTATCACAGGATCTATATGTTTATAACAGAATGCCTGGTACAGTGTTCGGAGCGGACGACGCATTTTTTGCAGCGCCGCGTATTGACGATTTAATGTGTGTATTTGCCTGCTTACGTGGATTTTTGAATAGTACGGACGTTGCCGCATTCCCCGTCTATGCGATCTTTGACAATGAGGAGACGGGAAGTGCGACAAAACAAGGAGCGGGATCCTTTTTTCTTCGAGATGTATTACAGCGAATATGCGATGCGTTTAATTTACTATTGCCGCGTGCATTGGCGTGCTCCATGATGGTCAGTGCTGATAATGGGCATGCGCGGCATCCGAACCATCCGGAACTTTCCGATCCGGACAATGCTCCGTTACTCAACGGCGGTGTTGTGCTCAAGAGCAATGCGGCACAACGCTATGCAACAGATGGAATGTCTTTTGCGGTTTTTTCGGAGATATGTCGCCGCGCACAAGTTCCGGTTCAGCTATTTGCAAACCGCAGCGATATGCCGGGGGGCTCCACATTGGGGAGTATTTCCAATACATTGGTACCATTGTGTACGGTGGATTTGGGTGCCGCGCAGCTTGCGATGCACGCTGCGTATGAGACGGCTGGATGTGTTGATGTTTGGTATCTTGCCAAGGCTTTGCAGGCGTTTTTTCAGAGCCGGTTACTTCCGTGCGAAAACGGCTTTATTTTAGAATGAGGGAAAGGAAGAGAATTATGAGCTATCAAGAACTGGAAAAAGTTTTCAAAAAGATTGCACGCGATCTTATTCTGATTTCAGCTGTAATGATTGTGACTGGTTTAATTTGTGTAATTTTCCCGGAACATTCCAGCATGGCCATTTGTTATGTAATTGGTGCTGCACTATGTGTTTGGGGTGTATTGCGTACGGTGGTGTATTTTGCAGCAGACCGCGGTGCTCCGTTTACTTCTTTTTCGTTTGTGCAGGGGGTTGCTTTGCTGATTGCCGGTGTGGTTGTGTTGCTGCGTCCTGAATTTTTGCGCAGCTTTTTAATATATTTGTTTGGGATTATGCTGATTGCAGACGGTGTGTTAAAATTGCAATATTCCATGGATTTGCTG
>JAXDZV010000080.1:0-14368 GCA_034086705.1 Eubacteriales bacterium
AGGTACCGTGGGGCAGGGGTTCTTCCATGCCAGCCGATTGCGCGGACTTTTATGTTGGCAGTTCAGGGAACTGGCCGGTAGAGGCCGCTACTTTGCTGCCTAACAGAGCCCTCGCAATGTCTTCCACACGGCGCAGCCAGATACATCTGACAAGCGTTTTTTTCACGCTCCTCTTACGGAGGAATCGCTCAATGATAGCAGTCACGAGATACCTTTGATGTCAGGTACATGGAGCGTGCTGTCTTTGAGAGATGGTGCGGTCAGATTTTGCGCATAGTGACGGTCCTAGCGAGCCTTATTGTGCTCATAGCGAGACGCCCCTGGATGAGGCTGGATCTCTGCTTTCGTCAGTTTTTTGCGTTTTCTCCAGACAGCCACGCACCAACACTCTAATTTTTCCTTTGGTCATTTTCTCGTTGCACTGTACAAGGTTCGTCGTCTCCTTCGAATCTTTGTGTTGGAACTTTATTCTACCAAAGAACGACATTCCGTGTTTGCTTTTTTGTTATATGTAATTTGTGCAACGTATTGTACCTTATTGAAAAAGGCGTTCTTTTTTTGTATTGCATTTGCGGGTATGGGCATACGACTTTCCTGCTGTACTGCCAAGTGCGAAATGCCATTATGCGAATTTTTAGATTAGAAATGGAAAATCGTCACTGCTTTTTGTTGTCCAATGCATAAAAAACAGGCTGCCTGGCCCTCCACATTGGAGGACAGGCAGCCAAAGAGAAAGAAAATACGGAGCAACTTGTGTTTTTTTGAGAAAACATGAACGGTGTCAGTGGAAATTTGCTGTATGCAGCATCTGTTGCGATTTACTCGAACGCCTTGCTTTGGTCGGGGCGATAGACCCATTCTACTTCATCATCTTTTTGCAGTTTATATGCGTCGCAGCCCAATTCAGGGATGGAACCGTTTACATAGAAAATCCAACCGGAATTTGCACCGTTGTCGCCGGCAGCGTATCCAGCGATTGTTGTGACATAGCGGCCGTACGCGCTAGACTGCGACCCGATTGCGATATTATCTTGTTGAAGCGTACGAACTAAAAGATCGTAAACCGTTTCGCCGTCAGTGATATAACAAGAACGCTTTGTAATAATTTCAATCGTTCCGTTGGTATTCTCTGCTGTTGTTTCGGAATTTGTCATATCCTCGCATCGAATGCTGAGCGTAACCGGGATATTCGCTGTGTTTTCTGGGGCTTCTTCTTTTTTACAAGCGACCGCTGTCAAGGAAAGAAGTGTCAGTATAACAAGAATTATGCTCTTGCATTGTTTTGTCTGTTTTTTTAAAATGCCCATGTTCCACCTCTAAAGACAGGGACGTGTTTGCCGTCTCTGGTAATTGCAGTTATATCTAAGTCAGAAGTGCCGATCATGAAATCTTCATGAATCATTGAATCATTAATGCCCATCTCACGACATTGTTCCAGTGTATACTGTGCATAATCGCGGATACAATTGGTAAATCCCATGCCCAGTGCCAAATGACAGGATGCGTTTTCGTCAAAAAGCGTATTGTAATAAACCAAGCCACTTTCATTGATTGGTGAATTATACGGAATTAAGGCACATTCCCCCAAATAAGCAGCACCTTCGTCCATATGGATCATTTTTTGTAGCAATGCCTCATTTTTTTCCGCATGCGCCTGTACTGCTTTGCCATTTTCAAACCGAATGGAAAAATTCTCGATCAACTGCCCTTGGTAGGATAGCGGTTTTGTGGAATATACAATTCCCTCAGCTTTTCCACGCATGGGGGTGATGAAAACTTCCTCCGTTGGTATATTAGGATTATAAAAAACTCCTTGCAATGAACGTTCGCCGCCGCCCATAAATACTGCATTTTCAATCAAGCCGACGCGCAGGTCTGTTCCGTTTTTGCTCTTGTAGACGAGCGTTTCAATGTTTTGTGCATTGAGATAAGCGCAACGTGCCTCCAAATCTGCATTATGCTTGGACCATGCCGCGATAGGGTCGTCATTATCAGCGCGAGAGGCATGGAGAATCGCTTCCCAGAGCTTTTCGATGGCTGCAGAAGTGCGCAGAGAAGGGAAGAGCTTCCTTGCCCATGCTGCTCCGGGTACTGCGGCGATACACCACTGATATTTGTTTTCCATTTTGTCCCGATATGGTTTTATAATAGAATAGCGTGCTTGCTGCGCTTTTGCAAGCTTACCCTGGTTTATGCCGTTCAGCCCATCTGGGTCTTCGCTGACCAAATAAATCATCACAGGGAGTTTTTCCGTGCGCTCAGCCAATTTAGCTTGTTGCCATTGCGGAACCTGAGATAGCGTTTTAAGCTTTTGATATTGAACATTGAGTTTGGTGAGTGGTTGGTAGTTCCATTCAACGGTTACTTTTTCTGCGCCACAGCGATAGCATTCTTGTACAAGCATATAAACAAATTCTGGCTGATCCAACTCGGCTTGAATGATAACTTGCTGTCCCTTTTGTACGTTACCGCCGGTTTGTGCAATGAGTTTTGCATATTGTTTTAAAACCGTTTTTTTCATCCGTGCTCCTCCTTTTTGACGTTGTTTTTATTGTAGCACGCAGGAAAGAAATATGCAATCCTTTTACAGAAAAAACAAAATCAGCAATCTGAAGACACGGCAGACATGTGTGAATCTTATGTGAATTTTTTATAAAATATATTGCGCAAAACAACCATTTTGCATATAATTAGTTTGAATTTGGTTTTTTTACAAGAGCGGACTGCCAGCAGACTTTTTTGCAAAATAATGCGGATCATCTCTTGGATAAAACAGTTAGGAGGAGAAAATAATATGCTGTTTCAAGAGGTTCCTGCAATGCTGTCGGCCCTCTCAGCAAGAGACTGGATGGTTGTCGGCCTTGGGATCGGCGTCGTTTTTGTGGGGCTGATTGCACTTATTTTGATTTGTTATGTTTTAAGTATGATTTGCGGTCGGTCCAAGGCGCAGGTTGGTGCAGGTGCAACAGAGATTGCACAGCCAGATACTAAGGCAAAAAATAGTGTGGTGCAACCGCAAATTGAGAATCGCGCAGAACTTGCAGCTGTGATTGCCGTTGCGATCGCAGAACAGTATCAAGTTGCTCCGCAGGGAATTCGAATTCATTCCATAAAAAAATTGCGCTGAGAATCAAACAAAAGGAGAATAGACAAAATGAAAACTTATAAAGTGTGTGTCAATGGTAACGAATATGAAGTAACGGTTGAAGAGATGCAACCGGGGGAGACAGCTCGTGCAGCTGCTGCCCCTGCCACCCCTGCCACTTCTGCCACCCCTGCCACTTCTGCCACCCCTGCCACTTCTGCCACCCCTGCCACTTCTGCTGCCCCTGCCACTTCTGCTGCCCCTGCCACTTCTGCTGCCCCTGCCACTTCTGCTGCCCCTGCCACTTCTGCTACCCCTGTTGCTTCTGCCGCCACAACAATTTCGGCGCCAATGCCTGGGACAATTCTATCTGTTAACATCAAGGTTGGAGATACCGTTCAGGCAGGTCAGGTTTTGTTCATTTTAGAAGCAATGAAGATGGAAAATGAGATTATGGCACCTGCGGGTGGTACGGTTACGGCGGTTGCAGCCACTAAGGGGGCTTCTGTCAACAGCGGCGATATGCTCTGCACCCTTGCATAAGCGGAGGCGTTTGCAATGTCTGAATTTTTACAAACGACCGGATTTTATCAGCTTTTTTCCAGCATCGGTGCAAACTGGCGTGCGTTGGTAATGATTGTAATTTCTTTACTGCTTCTATATCTTGGAATCAAAAAGAAATTTGAGCCGTTACTCCTTGTCGGGATTGCATTCGGTATGCTGCTGACCAATTTGACATACTTTACGAGTATGGATGCAATGTACCATGCGGAGCTTTGGAGCGAATTCATGGATGCGCAGAGTACCAACTATCATAGCTATGGGTACATTCTTTCCAACGGTGGTCTATTGGATATATTGTATATTGGTGTGAAAACCTGCTTGTATCCATGTTTAATTTTTATCGGTGTCGGTGCAATGACAGACTTTGGTCCATTGATTGCCAATCCGAAGAGCCTTCTTATGGGGGCGGCAGCACAAATCGGAATTTTCGCAACCTTTGTGGTCGCCATTTTGATTGGCTTTAATCCGACCGAGGCCGCATCCATCGGGATCATCGGCGGAGCCGATGGCCCAACCGCTATTTTTACCACTTCCAAGCTTGCACCGCATCTTTTGGGGGCGATTGCGATTGCGGCATATTCTTACATGGCGTTGGTGCCAGTCATCCAGCCGCCGATTATGAAGGCATTGACAACAAAAAAAGAACGTAGCATTGTCATGAAGCAGCTGCGTCCAGTGTCTAAAACAGAAAAGATTGTTTTCCCCATTGTTGTAGTAATTTTTGTTGCGTTGCTGGTTCCCTCAGCAACACCGCTGGTTGGCTGTTTGATGTTTGGAAATTTGCTGAAGGAAACCGGAGTTACAGAACGCCTTGCCAAGACTGCACAAAACGAATTGATGAACATCGTAACATTATTTTTGGGGATCAGCGTCGGTGCAACTGCTACGGCAGACCAGTTTTTAAAATGGGATACGCTTAAAATTATTGTGATTGGCGTTGTAGCATTTGCTGTTGCAACGGCTTGCGGTGTTTTACTTGCAAAATTTATGAATTTGTTTATCAGAAAAGAAGGCAATAAGATCAATCCGCTGATTGGTTCAGCCGGTGTTAGTGCTGTACCGATGGCAGCGAGAGTTTCGCAGAAGGTTGGTCAAACCGAAAATCCCGGGAATTTCCTATTGATGCATGCGATGGGGCCGAATGTTGCCGGTGTTATCGGTTCTGCTATTGCTGCCGGCGTTCTGATTGCTATGCTGGGGTAAGGAGAGGGCGACATGTTGCTGAATATGGAGAAAAAGCCTTTGCGTATCACAGACACAATTTTACGTGATGCGCATCAGTCGCAAGCTGCGACGCGTATGCCACTTGCAGAGATGCTGCCTGCCTGCGAGCTACTGGACAATATGGGATATTGGTCAGTTGAGTGTTGGGGTGGCGCCACGTTTGATGTGTGCATGCGCTTTTTGCATGAAGATCCATGGGAACGTTTGCGCAAGCTAAAGAAGGCAATGCCCAAAACAAAGCTGCAAATGTTGCTGCGTGGCCAGAATATATTAGGGTACAAGCATTACGCAGATGATGTTGTAGAAGCCTTTGTCAAAAAATCGATTGAAAACGGAATTGGCGTGATTCGCATTTTTGACGCTTTGAATGACACGCGCAATATGCGTACCGCGATGGAGAGTGTGCGTAAATATGCGCATCTTTCTACGGAAATCTTTGGAGCGGAACCCTGCGTGTGCGAGGCATGTATCAGTTATACGACCAGCCCGGTCCACAATGAAGAATATTTTGTGCAACTCGCGGTGGAATTGGAAAAAATGGGGGCCGATGTTATAGCAATCAAAGACATGGCCAATTTGCTTTTGCCTTTCGATGCCTATCGGCTTGTGAAGCTTCTAAAGGAAAATGTGCATGTCCCGATTCACTTGCATACGCATAACACCACGGGAACCGGCGATATGGTTTATTTAATGGCGGCTTTGGCGGGTGTTGACATCGTTGATACTGCACTCTCCCCGCTGGCAAACGGCACGTCACAGCCTGCAACGGAATCGCTTGTGGCGACATTACAGGGAACTGACCGTGATACAGGGCTTGATTTTTCTGCCCTTTCCGAAGCTGCAGCCCACTTCCGCGGAGTAGCAGATCGTCTTAAGGAGCAGGGGTATTTGGATCCGAAAGTATTGAGTGTTGACACGAAAACACTTTTGTATCAAGTGCCCGGTGGAATGCTTTCCAATTTGCTTAGCCAATTGAAAAAGGCTGGCGCAGAAGACAAGTATTATCAAGTGCTTGCAGAAGTACCGAATGTTCGTCGGGATTTCGGATATCCTCCTTTGGTAACGCCGACTTCTCAGATTGTAGGGACGCAGGCTGTTATGAATGTTTTGTGCGGCGAGCGCTATAAGATGGTTCCCAAAGAATCTAAGGCTTTGCTGCGCGGTGAGTACGGTCGTTTGCCTGGAACGGTGAATGAAGAGGTACGCAAAAAGTGTATTGGTACCGATGCGGTGATTACCTGCCGTCCTGCAGATCTATTGGATCCCGAATTAGAGCGGTATCGTGTAGAGGCAGGCGAACTCGCGCATTCCACAGAGGATGTGCTTAGCTATGCATTGTTTCCGCAAGTAGCACAGGCCTTTCTGCAGGAAAAATATTCTGCATCTCAACCGACCAAGGAAGCTGAGGGCGCACGGTATCTGATTGTGGAAGATCTTGGCCTTTAACCTCTCCAACCGGTGCGTACTGTTTTTTAAGTCAAAAAAACATCCGTATGTAAAAGTCATACGGATGTTTTTTTTGGTTTTAGAGGTAGAAGCTGCTCAAAAAGGCGGTCAACCTGCAAAATAACGAGATAAGAATTCCTTCGTCCGGGGTTTTTGAGGATGTTCGAATATATGCTGGGGAGTACCCTCTTCCTCGATATATCCCTTATCCATGAAGATTACATGACTAGATACTTCTTTGGCAAACGCCATTTCGTGGCTGACAACGATCATAGTCATGCCGTCGGCAGCAAGTCCTTTCATAACACTGAGCACTTCACCAACCATTTCCGGATCCAATGCGGAAGTTGGTTCATCAAAAAGAATGACCTCTGGCTCCATACAAAGTGCACGCGCTATTGCAACACGCTGTTTTTGACCGCCGGAAAGTTGGCGTGGTTTTGCGTTGCAATATGCATCCATTCCAACTTTTGCAAGATAGTGCTTTGCACGGCGCAGTGCTTCTTCTCGAGGTAGATGCAATACTTTTTGCACACCGATTGTGCAGTTGGATAGCACAGAAAGGTGGTTGAAAAGATTAAAGCTCTGAAAGACCATAGTGACACGGGCGCGATACGAAGTTAGTTTCATGTCTGAGGAGAGAATGCTTTTCCCGTGAAAGAGAATTTCTCCCGCGGTTGGCGTTTCAAGCAAATTGATACAGCGCAACATGGTGCTTTTGCCGGAGCCGGATGAACCAATGACGCTGATTACATCGCCGCGCTCCACATCAAAAGAGATATCATGCAGAATTTCATTCTCTCCGAAGCACTTTTTCAGATGTTGAATTGACAGAACACTCATTGCATTCCCTCCTTTGCTGTCACACGGATTTCGGCGGTGGAATTAGACTGCGAGCCGCAAATGGTATAATTGTCTTTTCCGTCCAGTTTTCTTTCACACATACGCAACAGTTTTGTGACAGTAAAGGTTAGTACGAAATAAAGCACACATATGACAACATAGGTCTGGAAAATTTGAAAGTTCATTTTCTTGATGATACCGGCATAATAATACAGCTCTGCAACACCGATAACATTGAGCACGGAGGTATCTTTGATATTGATTACAAATTCGTTGCTCACCGATGGAAGGATATTTCGCATCACTTGCGGAATGACTACATAAAACATAGTTTGCACATGACTCATTCCGATAGCGCTTGCGCCTTCGGATTGTCCTTTGTCTATGGAGATAATTCCGCCGCGTACAATTTCTGCCATATAGGCACCTGTGTTAATTGAGACGATAAAAATACCCGAAGGAATGAGCGGCAGAGTATTACCGTTTGTTGCAAACGCATATCCCCAATAAATTACCATTGCTTGCACCATCATCGGTGTTCCGCGGAAAACCTCAATATAAACAGTACATACGGCGTTTAGAATCTTGTGCAGCACCCTCGGGAGCAAGTGCTTTGCAAAGGGTGTTGTGCGAAGTACACCGATGAGCAGACCGATCACAAGCCCTGCAATCGTGCCGATTAGGGCAATCAGCATGGTGTTTCCCACACCACGCAAAAGCTGTGGCCAATAATCGCAAACAATTTGAATAATATCTTTCAAAAATTCCATACAAGCTCCAACTCTTAAATACTATTTACTTTTTATAAATTACAACGAGGTTGGATACATAATACGGGTTTGTAAAGTCGATTTGCTCTTCACGATCAGCTGTCGGAGACATGCCGGCAATGATTGCATCGTATGTACCGGCCTGCACACCGGAAACAAGGCTTTCCCATTTTTCAGCGTAGATTTCAAGCTGCATACCCAAAGCATTTGCGATATATTTTGCAATTTGTACATCATAACCATTAGCATACAAGCCGGCAGATCCCTCACTTGCAATCGGTACGGCGCCGTTTGCATCGCTTTGCTGCGTCCAGTTAAAC
Source organism: Eubacteriales bacterium (assembly GCA_034086705.1). Taxonomy (GTDB): domain Bacteria; phylum Bacillota; class Clostridia; order Oscillospirales; family CAG-272; genus UMGS1225. Next base: position 8,253 of record JAXDZV010000080.1, read on the forward strand.
GGTGCATATGCGCACTCCATCGCAACTTTCAGCGTGCCGCCCTCTGTCTGGGCGAGGGTATTGGAGACTGCATAAGCGGAAACGCTTTTTCCGTTATTAACGGAAATGATCTGTTCCATCAACTCGCTTTTTTGCTCTTGAGAAATGGTTGCCAGAATATCGTTAATTTGTGCTACTAAGGCAGAACCAGTTTTGCAGCCGACGGCAATTGCCGTATCAGCATCGGAAGCTGTAAAGCCGGTGCTGTTGTTTATCAGATGGATGTAGGAAAGCTCCTCGTTTTTGCCGCAAACATCTAAAGCGGTTGGCTCTTCTGCAATGTAACCGTCGATGGCACCTGATTTTAGAGCAATCAACATAGAATCGAAGTCTTCATACAAACTGCCCTGCACATCTTCAATCTGGGCACGGGCATCTTCATGGAATGTACCGGACTGCGCGGAAATCTTAGCACCTTTCAGGTCTGCAATGGTTTTCGCAGCGGAAAGATCGGTTTTTGTGTTTCCGGAGCAGCTTGCCAGGGAAAACACTGTGCCGAGCAGCATGGCTGCAGCGGTACATATGAACATGGTTCTTGAGAATTTCATGGGTGATCTCCTTTTAAAAAAAATTTCCGAAGATTCGGCAAAATCCCCCGCAAAATAAAAATCGCGGCGGTTTCAAGCCCACCACGATTTACGAAGAAAATCGAAAATTGTGATAGCTCTCCACCATAGGTGACAGTATGACGGGTATTTCCCGGCATACCGGCATATGCAATTTCTACCAAACTACATATACCTCGGCGATGCACCCTTTCACACGGAAGTGGTAGCTTCTGCGTCGTGCTACTGTTGTTTATCGCGCCTCTATCTTCAAGATGTTTCTAACATTATAGCACCTTTTTTCTATTTGTCAACTGTTTTTTTCAAGAAAATTGGAAAATAACGAAAAAGAGCACGGTTAATCCGCGCTCTCAAATTGGCTGTTGTATAATTTCGCATAAAAACCGTGTTTCGCCAGCAGCGAATGATGGGTACCAGATTCTACGATGCGGCCGTTTTCCATCGCAAGAATACAATCTGCACTTTTAATGGTCGAGAGTCGATGGGCAACAACAAAGCAGGTGCGTCCTTGCATCATGGAAGCAAATGCTTGTTGAATTTTCTGTTCAGTATGGGTGTCAATGGAAGAGGTTGCTTCGTCCAAAATTAGTAATGGTGGGTTTGCCAGCATAATGCGGGCGATTGAAAGCAGTTGCTTTTCACCTTCTGAAAGTTCTGCAGCGCCTTCCTGTAAAATAGTGTCATACCCATGTGGAAGTCTGCGGATAAACGCATCTGCATGAGCGGATTTTGCTGCTTGTATCACTTCTTGTCTGGACGCTTGCGGTTTCCCAAAAGCAATATTATCATGCACACTACACGCGGCAAACCAGGAATCCTGCAAAACCATGCCCCATTTTTTCCGTAGATCATGACGGGTATATGCACACAGATCGATATTGTCTAACGTGATATTGCCACTTTGCGGATCGTAAAAGCGCAGCAGCAAGTTGATCAGTGTAGTTTTGCCACAGCCGGTTGGCCCCACAATGGCAATGGTCTGTCCCGGAGTTGCTGAAATTTGCAAATGACGCAGAAGGGGCATGTCCGGCGTATAGGAAAAGCATACGTCATGAAAAACGACGGCGCCCTGTGTGGTAGACTTGTATACAGGGACAGCGGGGTCTGCAGATTGTTCCGGCTCCTCCAGTAATGCGAAGATACGGTTGGCGCATACTAGGGCATTTTGCAATTCCGTAAGGACTCCTGATATATCATTGAATGGTTTGGCGTATTGCGTTGCATAGCTGAGCAGACAAGACAACATACCAACGGACATGCCGCCGTGTAACACTTGCAGAGCGCCGCAGAGCGCTACAACTGCGTATACAATGTTGTTTAAAAAACGGGTAGAAGGATTTGTTAAAGAAGAGAAAAAAACTGCTTTACAAGAAGCGTCAGCTAAAGCGTCATTTTGTTGGCAAAAGTCTGCAATTGCTTTTGTTTCGTAGGAAAACGCTTTTAAAGTTTGCATACCACCGAGCATCTCTTCAATATAGGCAGTTTGTGCACCGCGAAGCTTTGACTGAGTGAGAAACATGGCATGCGTTCGCTTTGTGATTGAACGTGCGAGAAAAATGGACAGGGGAGATAAAATAGTGACAATGCAGGCAATCAGCGGTTTGATGCGCAGCATCAGAATAATGCTGCCCAAAATTGTTAGTACACCGCAAAAGAGCTGACTAAAGCTCACCAAAAGCCCATCGGAAAACTGCTCTGCATCTGAAATAATGCGGCTGAGGATATCTCCTGCAGGATGTGTATCCAGATAGGAAAGGGGCAGGACATGCAGCTTTTCAAATGCGCTTTGCCGCAACTTTTGTGTGACAGAAAAGCAGACTCTATTGCATAGCAGGCTGATACACCACTGCAAAACCCCGGCTACGCCCGTAAAAGCGATTGCGTAACCAAGAATTCGCAGCAAGGCCGGAATATCTGTATTTTGTGGATGGATGCAGTCGATTGCATTGCCAATGAGTATCGGAAGATAGAGCTGTGCTGCGACTAAAAAAAGATTGAGCAAAAGAATTAAAATCAAAGAAGACAGATATGGCCGCAGCAGACGAAAGAGCATGTTTTTGTGTTGCATCAGAGTGCTGCCTCCTTCTGTTGCGAATCACATATTGCGCGATATTCGGGACAGGTCTGGTACAAAACAGTGTGCGAAGCGGTAGCAAGTAAATTCCCGTCTTGTAAGACCAAAATTTTGTCGGCATGGCGAATAGATGCGATGCGCTGTGAAACAATGAAGACGGTTGGATTCCAGCTTAGGTGTGCAAGCGCACGTCGCAGGGCGGCTTCTGTTGCAAAATCGAGTGCGCTGGTACTGTCATCCAAAATCAGAATGCGGGGTTTTCGTACCAAAGCACGCGCAATGGATAAGCGCTGGCGTTGCCCTCCGGAAAAATTTTTGCCACCTTGTTCAACTGGCGCATCCAGACCGCCTTTGCTTTTTATGACATCCTCGCATTGTGCAAGACGTGCAGCCTCCCATAGTTCATCGTCATCGGCCTGCGGATTTCCAAAAAGAAGATTGGTACGAATGCTCCCGGAGAAGAGCAGCGCTTTTTGCGGCACCAGACCAATTTGCGTACGCAGAAGCAGTGTTGAAAGATTGCGCACAGGCTGACCGAATATAGATATAACGCCTTGTGTTGCATCGTAAAACCGGGGAATAAGCTGAATGAGAGAACTTTTGCCGCTTCCGGTCGGGCCGATAATTCCAATAGTCTCGCCGGGGGCGACGGAAAAAGAGATATCGTTCAGCGCAGGTTCTGCTGTCAAATGATAGCGAAGCTGTACATTGGAAAATGTAACCGCATCTTTTTCCAGGTTAAAAACCGCCGGCAGTTCGTTTTCTCCTGGAGATAGCACTGCATACTCCGGGGCATCTTCCTGTAGAATTTGTGCAATACGGTTAGCGCATGCAACAGACTTTGTTACGTTGATGACCAGGTTTGCCATTTTTATAAGTTCTATCAAAATTTGTGACATATAGTTATACAGTGCCACAACGGCACCGACCGAAAGTGCACCCATCTGCACGCGAAGCGCTCCCTGCCAAATTAAGACAACAACCGCAAGATTGATCAGCACATATGTCAAAGGGGAGAGTAGGGCGGAAATGCGTCCGGAAAAAAGCTGTTTTTGCAGTAAAGTGTTGTTGCGCGTGCGAAACGTATTTTGCTCACGCTTTTCTGCACAAAAGGCGCGTATTACGCGTGTGCCTGTTAAATTTTCGCGTACGGTGCCAAGAACGCCGGAGAGTGCTGTTTGTACGCCCGCAAAGCAGCGAATGCCAATTAACATAATAGCAAAGACGACAATGAACAGCAGTGGCACGGTGATGACAAAGATACGAGCTGCACGAGTATCTACGGTGAATGCCATTCCAACAGCGCCGAACACGACAAAAGGCGAGCGCAGTAATAGTCTGAGTGTGAGGTTTAATCCGGTTTGTACCTGCTGTGTATCGCTGGTCATGAGTGTTGTCATACGGCTGACACCGATGCGGTCACATTGTGCGGCTGAAAAGCAATTTAGATGAGTAAATAGCGCAGCGCGTATTTTGGCAGCAAAGCCGGTAGAGGCCTTAGCTGCAAAATATTGTGCGATTATTGCCGCACAGAACCCTGCAAACCCCAGACAAACCAGAAGTAGACAATAACGGATGATCAAAGCTGTGTCTTTTGCACCGATACCGCGGTCAATCATGGCAGCGACTACCAGCGGAACCAGCAATTCAAACCCTGTTTCCAGGAGTTTAAACAGCGGCCCCAGAATGCATTCTTTACGGTAGTCTTTCAGGTATTTTTTCAGTTCTCTCAAACTGCTGACTCCTTTTATTTGGATGATGTACTTTTGGAGAAGCTACTTTATTCAGGTATCCGGCATATCAGATTTGCTTTTGCGCTGTTTTCAAAATGACGTCGTGGGCACCGCCTTCTACAATGCTAACAGATGAAACCAAAGTCAGTTTTGCTTTCTGCTGCAGTTCCGGAATGGAAAGCGCACCACAGTTGCACATGGTAGAACGAACTTTCGCTAAAGACTGTTGCACATTGTCCGAAAGTTTTCCGGCATATGGTACGTAGGAATCCACTCCTTCTTCAAACGAAAGCTTTGCACTGCCTCCTAAATCATAGCGCTGCCAATTGCGCGCGCGATTGGACCCTTCACCCCAATATTCTTTCATCATTGTACCGTTGACATAAATTTTTGCAGAGGGACTTTCATCGAAGCGTGCAAAATAGCGTCCCAGCATCACAAAATCTGCACCGATGGCAAGTGCAAGCGTGATATGATGATCGTAGACAATGCCACCATCAGAACAAATTGGAACATAAATGCCTGTTTCTTTATAATACTCGTCGCGTGCATGGCAAACGTCGATCAATGCAGAGGCTTGTCCGCGGCCGATGCCTTTGGTCTCACGTGTGATGCAAATGGAACCGCCGCCGATGCCGACTTTCACAAAATCCGCTCCGCAGTCTGCCAGAAAACGGAACCCTTCCGCGTCTACCACATTTCCCGCACCCACGCGCACGGTGTCGGCATAGTTTTCGCGCACCCATTCCAGTGTTCGCTTTTGCCACTCCGAAAATCCTTCGGATGAATCGATGCAGAGAACATCTGCACCTGCATTTATCAGGGCTGGGACACGGCTTTCATAGTCACGGGTGTTGATACCTGCGCCGACCACATAGCGTTTATTAGCATCCAAGAGTTCACTGGGATTGTTTTTATGCTGTGTATAATCTTTACGAAACACAAAGTGTAACAGCTTTCCCTCTGCTGAAATAATCGGCAGTGAATTGAGCTTGTTTTCCCATATGATATCATTAGCTTCTTTCAAGGTGGTTCCTTCCGGCGCAGTTATCAACTTGGCAAGCGGTGTCATGAAAGAGCTGATCGGTGTGTCCGGATCCATTCTGCTCACCCGGTAGTCACGCCCGGTTACAATGCCGAGCAGCTTTCCGCCGGATGTTCCGTCGTCAGTGATTGCAACAGTTGAGTGCCCCGTTTTCGCCTTTAATTGTAAAACGTCTGCTAAAGTTTGTTCTGGGCGAAGATTAGAATCGCTGCTGACAAAGCCTGCCTTATAGGACTTTACTTTTGCAACCATTTCCGCTTCGTCTTCAATGGATTGGGAACCGTAAATGAAAGAAACGCCGCCTTCCTTAGCTAGAGCAATTGCCAGCCTGTCGCCTGAGACGGCTTGCATGATGGCAGAGACCATGGGAATATTCATGGTAATGGCAGGTTCTTCTCCTTTGCGGTACCGTACCAGTGGTGTGCGCAGAGAAACATTCTGCGGAACACATGCAGCGGAAGAATAGCCGGGAATGAGTAAATACTCATTGAATGTGTGAGACGGTTCGTTGATAAATGTAGCCATGGAAGCCTCCTTCGTATCTTTATATTCCAAAAGGCAGAACGATCAGCCTGCATATGTTGCAGGCCGACCGTTTTGTTTAGTCATTATAGATTGGAAAACGATGACACAGCGCGATGACTTCGCGGCGCACACGA
>JAXDZV010000013.1:0-2949 GCA_034086705.1 Eubacteriales bacterium
AATTAAGTTTTTGGCTTATAGGCACATTAATATTATCTTCCATACTTTCACTTCCTTTAATTTTAATATAAATTTATTGCGTTTCCTTCCCGACGCTCGTAGCTTGCGAGTCCATAGAAATTTCATCTCTCCGCCTTCACCGTGGCCGAGCTGCGTTTTACAGAAGTATCATTATACCTCCTGTTGCGTCATGGCGAAATACGGTTGCAAGCCGTAGATTATTACTCTTGGTTCTGCTTGCCGGGCAGACGGATAGCCGCTATCAACAGAAGAATGTATCGGTTCGGACAATATTCTGTTTTCAAAGATCAGGAGATGTCTTCACCTATAAGAACAACGGCTTTTTATATAATCTAATCGGTATTAGAAAAATTTTTCAAAAGTTTGAGCAGCCCTCTTTCGAGAGCTGCTCTGTGTTAAATAGAGAACTTACCGATGTTTAAAGCTATATGCATTAAAATGTACTGTCTCAGATCCTCATCAAGCTTTCCGTCAATGACAGAATACCGGTTGATAAGCGGAGAATACTGTTCCAGTATTATTTCAAGCGCATAATGTTCTCCGGCAACTGCTGCCGTCAGTATATTTCTAAATTCGATATTGGTCATGACTGATCACCGTCCTTATCAAGCTCATTCCTCAAAGCTTTCAATGCCTTATATCTCTGGTTATAGACATATTGCGGTGAACAGTTTAGCTTTTTTGATATTTCATCCGGACTTATGTTTTCTACAAACAACATAGTCAGGATGCGTTTATGCATAAGCGGCAGTTTTGAAAAGGCCTCTGCAAGTCTTTCTTCCTCAAACTCAAATTCTGATTTCGTATATACATCGGCGGCTATATTCTGTGCCGGCAATGCTGATTCCGGTATTTCTTCCAGATATAGAGTAGGAGGTTGCCTTTTGAGTCTTTTTATGTAATTGATTTTTGCGTTTTTGACAACCTTTTCAAGCCAAACCGTAAATCTGCCTTTCAGTTCATCGTGATTTTTGTATTCCTCTGTATGGTGCATTGCTATACCTCCGTTTGGCATACCACCATAGCAGGGATACAACATACCACGATGGTATGCTGTGATTTTTAATTTCATAAGTACCGCTTGTAATCACAGGGATCAGAACATCGGAATCACCCCCTTTCGGGTAAAATAAAAAATGACCATATTGCGTATAAACGCAACATAGCCGTAAAAGGCAATAAAAAGCCAAGGTAACATATGTAGTACCTCTATAAAATAACAAGCATAATGTTATTTTTCTGTTAGCAACATCTCCTCAACATATTTAATTTCCCTCATCTTTTTTTGCTGTGTATAATATAATCCACTGATTCAACAATATTCTTAATACTTTCACACACAACAATCCGTTCCTTGACAGGGAAAGTATTTATAATATCTGCAACCTCGTTCAGATACACTTTTTCCGGGTACAAATAATTTTCAACCATCAACTGATCTATCGTAACACCCAATGAATTTGCAATTTTAACTGCAATATCCAAACTCGGTTTATTATTTCCGTTTTCTATGTGGCCAATATGACCTATACTGCAATCACACATTTCGGCAAGGCTCTCTTGAGTCATATTTGCAATCTTTCTATACTTTCTAACATTTTCACCAAAAACTACGTAATCCATTTTGTTCGTCTCCTCATAATATATTTTACTATAACAGACCGTAATTTTGAAGAAAGTACAAAGCGGATTTATGCTCTGTCAGTAGAATTTAAGCTGCATTCAACATATAAATTGCTCAAAAAGACAGACAAGCCCACCGACAGTGCAGTAGGCTTATCTGTTAAGCTCTAAAACAAATTTATATTTTCAAGCATTTTTGCAACATCTTCCTCCAAGCTTTCCTTATCTATTTTCTCACTCTCCGTTCCGATTTCATTAGAAATATATGCGGAAGATAGCTTTTCATCTATTAACTTACGAATAAATTCTTCAACCTTTTCCCAATCATAGCCTGTTGCTCTGATTTCTATTTTACAGCTTTCTTCCGATAACTGAGGATGTTTTTGCAAATATTCCGTCAAAGCACTGATGATCACGCGGCTTTTTTTGTTTCCCAGTCTTTCAAGCAGTTCTCCGATTTGCATATTTTCAGGTGTATCTGAGCTGAATTGCAGGGAAAATCGGTATTTGCCATCTTTTTTCATGCTAACCCCTCCGAACCGGGTGCTTGCGTTAAGATATGTAATTTCTGATTACCGAGCATTTCATATCCCAAGGCATTTGCGTTTGGATTTTCAACAAAATCTGCTTTCGCTACCAACGGGGACTGCTCTAAAAACGGTCGCAGCAGTATACTTCCGCCGCCGATAAATATAGCAGGATTTGAACGCAGGTCAACCTGAAGCTCTCGCAGTTGATTCAAAATATTATCGGCATGCAACTTTGTAGCGCCGCAAATTGTCTGTTTTACATCATCAGGCAGAATGGTATCCGCACCGGTAAGAACCGCACTGATGTGTTCATCTTCTATAAGCATATCATGCAATGCACTTACTTTACGCATAATTTCGTTGTTCATTGTGATAATACCGGTTTCAAGACTGCGGCAGAATTGCAAGTCCGGTTTACCGTTTTTAAGAAGCAAAACATCTGTCGTATAACCACCGATGTCTATTACAAATACTCTCAGTGTATTTACAATCTTGCTGCTGTTGGGAACAACTGCCGCAAAAGCCTGCGGAAATACCAATACATGATATATTATGATATTATAAGGCTTGTCTTTATATACAAACTTTATCAAATCCCGATTCTTAAAGTAATCGGCAAATTTTTCTTTCAAAGCACCGTAATGCTCAGGCGGCAGACCGATACTTAAATCTATCTTCTGTATCCCGGTTCCGCTGCCGTGTGCCTCAAGCTCTTTTGCAATCGCAAATAAAGACAGAATAAAATAACGCTCATCCCGTGTTTTATCCCGCATAT
>JAXDZV010000095.1:0-4541 GCA_034086705.1 Eubacteriales bacterium
TGGACGGCTTTATCGTCAATGAAGGCATTATTGTGCTGGCTGCAACCAACCGTGTGGATATTCTTGACCCGGCTTTGCTGCGCGCAGGAAGATTCGACCGTCAGATTGTCGTCAATGTGCCGGATGTCAAAGGAAGAGAAGAGATCCTGAAAGTACATTCCAAAGGCAAACCCTTGGGTTCGGATGTGGATTTGAAAGTGATTGCAAAACGCACACCCGGCTTTTCGGGAGCTGATCTGGAAAATGTGCTGAATGAAGCGGCAATTCTGGCAGCCAGATTTAAAAAACAGGAAATTTCCATGGCAGAAGTGGAAGAGGCGATTACCCGTGTAATCGCAGGCCCGGAGAAAAAGAGCCGCGTGATGACTGAAAAAGATAAAATGGTGACAGCTTATCATGAGGTTGGTCATGCGATTTGTGCGAAAGTTTTGCCGCACTGCGATCCGGTGCACGAAATTTCCATAATTCCCCGCGGTATGGCAGCCGGTTATACGATGACATTGCCCAATGAGGACGAGAGCCATTATTTTAAATCCAAAATGGTAGATGAAATGACGATGATGCTGGGCGGAAGAGCGGCAGAATCGTTGGTATTGGGCGATATTACCACCGGTGCCAGCAATGATATCGAGCGGGCAACGAATATGGCGCGGGCGATGATTGTAAAATATGGTATGAACGATGCCATCGGACCGGTTTTCCACGGCAATAATCAGGAAGTATTCCTGGGTAAAGAGCTGGTTCAGTCGAAAACCTGCAGCGAAGAAGTGGCGGCACAGATTGATGCAGAATTGAAAAAGCAGCTGGTATTCTGCATGGATCGGGCAAAAGAAATTCTGCAAACCAATATGCAAAAATTGCATGAAATTGCCAAAGTGCTGATGGAAAAAGAAAAGATTTCCGGAGAAGAGTTTGAGGAAATTTTTGAGAGAGAAAGCATTTTCTCTGTTCAGGAAACAACATGAATGAAAGGAGCAGAATTTAATTCTGCTCCTTTTTTATAAAACAAATTGATTAAAAGAACAAAAAAGAGGGTAAAAAGACAACAGAAAGGAGCACGATGATGAAAATAGATCTGCATATGCATTCCACAGCTTCCGATGGAACGGATAAGCCGGAGGAAATTGCACGGCAATGTGCTGAACAGGGCTTGGAGTATGCTGTATTAACAGACCATGATACGATTGCCGGGGTAGCAGCCTTTGCGACGGAAGCACAAAAGCAAGGGATTAAGACGGTCAGTGGTATTGAGTTTTCGGCGAATAGTGAAAAGGAAATGCACATTCTGGTCTATGGAGCGGATTTGCAAAATGCGGAATTTTGTGCTCTGATGACAGAACTGGCCAAAAGGCGCAGCAGCAGAATCGCAGAAATGACGCAAAAACTGATAGATCTGGGATTCGGGATCACGCACGAACAGGTTCGGCGCTTTGCGGCAAACGGTGTGCCGGGCAGGCCGCATATTGCATTGGCACTGGTGGAGGCAGGCGAAGCCGCTTCTGTAGATGAGGCTTTTCGCAAATATCTGAAAGTCGGATGCCCGGGATATGTACCGCGCCGTGGTGTGAGCCGGGAACAAATTTTATCCGCAGGGCGGGCAGCTGGCGGTCTGCCAGTGCTGGCTCACCCGAAGTTCACCTATGCTGCGGATTTTGATGCGCTGATTTCTCAAATGAAAGCGGCCGGACTCGCTGGAATAGAAGCTTTTTATCCCGAACACGATGATGCGGAATGCGCGTACTTTTGTGCATTGGCAGAAAAGTATGGGCTGTTTGTCACGCAGGGAAGCGACTATCATGGACATATACGCCCTTCTACCTATTTGGGGAAAGAATGCAGAGGAGAAGGACACCCGCTGCTGCTGCGCGGAATTTATGAGATTTTTGAAAAAAAGCAGGGTTAAGCGCTGTTTATGTTGATAGTTTTGCCTTGCTGTGATATGATAAATTTATCAAAGTTTTGATATTAGAACCTATGGGAGATATAACATGCATAGTGAACAAGGAAATGTAAAAATCTTTGCAGGCAAGACGGGCCATAGCTTTGCAAAGAAAATGTGCAACTATCTTGGGACAGAACTGGGCAACTCTGAAGTCATACATTTCTCTGACGGCAATATCTTTGTCCGCATTAAAGAGACAGTGAGAAATAGTGACGTGTATCTGGTTCAGCCAATTGGTATGGATCCGAATAATGAACTGGTTGAAATTCTTTTCTGGATTGATGCATTCAAGCGGGCGAGTGCCAGCTCTATCACGGTAATTGTACCTTACTTTGGCTATGCCAAGGGCGATAAGAAGGATGAGCCCAGAGTATCCATCCGAGCCAGAGTGTGTGCAGATTGTATTGAAGTTGTCGGTGCAGATCGTTTTATTACGATGGATTTGCATGCACCGCAGATTCAGGGGTTCTTCCGGATTCCATCCGATCATCTCTATTCGTTGCCTTTGCTCTGCGAAAGTGTCAAAAAATATGTAGATGTAAGCAATTTGGTGGTCGTATCTCCTGATGCAGGTTTTGCGAAAACAGCTAGAAAATATGCGGATTATCTGGGAACACCGGTAGCAATTGGTGATAAGACCCGTGTAGCGCATGATGAGAAGGCAAAAATTCTGGAACTTATTGGCGAGGTAGATGGGAAGGATTGCCTGATTGTAGATGACTTCAGCATTTCCGGCGGTACACTGATTGATATTGCCAATGTTTTGAAAACAAAAGGAGCAAAGCGCATTGTAGCTTGCCTGGGACATAACATCTTGAGAGAATCGGGCGTTAAACGTATTGAAGAAAGCCCGATTGAGCTGGTGATCAGTACGGATACGGTTGAAAATCCCTATACGGCAGACAGCGCAAAGATGGTTACTGTTTCAGCAGCGCCCTTGTTTGCAGAGGCGGTTTCCAGAATTCATAATCGTGTTTCTGTCAGCCCGTTGTTTGCCAAGGTGCCGGAGAAAGTATTGGAAGAATCAGATAAATAAGAAACTGTTATTTTTGGGGGTAGGCATTGTAGTAGCGTGCGATGCATATTTTCAAAAAGCAGTAATTGAAAGCGGTCATTGTAATGACCGCTTGTTTTTTTAATACAAAAATAAAGGAAGAGAAATGAAACAAGGCAAAATTGATTTTCTGTAATTCCAGCCTGTGGAGAATGTTGTGCAGATTGTTGGAAGGAGAAAGAAGGCTTATATGCAGGCTGCCGGGAAGCGGATGGGTATGTTCCGGCGTGGACTGAATTGGGCAGGTGCAAAATACATGCCTGTGCAAAGGAGCATGAAGCATTATTTTGCGGGCTATGCACCAAGTTCCCCTGCGAAAAAGCGGAAAGCCTGATGCCCTGAAAAAGGAATTGCCGGAGCTTGCCAAACAATATCGAAGCATAACGGAACAAAAGGCAAATTGTTCTGCCGAAAAGGAGAAAAAAGAAAATTAAAAAACGCAGGCAAAATGCCTGCGTTTTGTTTGCGTAAAAATTGCTTATTCCAGATTGTTGTGATAATACATGATATCCTCAGTCTTAGCACCGATCTTCTCCATAACAACTTTACGGATTACTTCGTTCAGTGCGAAAGCGGATTCATAGTAACCAGTTACATCGTCATAAGCCATCTCTTCTCTCTGCTCGGCGGTCAGACCCCAATCCACGCGCTCGCCAAGGCCTTTGTTCTTGACGTTCTTGTTGACAGGAGGACGGAAATCGTTCTTTTTGAGTCTGGGAACGGTGACATTGATATCAGCGATTTTGCCGATAATGGAATCTTCGGGTGCAGCGCCGGAGATCAGAGCAACTTTAGCGCCCTGCTCTTTTGCCTGCTGTGCGATAACGGCAATCGTCTTGGTGTTGCCGGAACCGGAGTTGATCAGCAGAATGTCGCCGGGGTGGATGGAAGGCGTGCCGTTATCGCCTACGCAATAAACCAGCATACCGATCTGAGACATATCCATACCCAGAATACGGACTACGTTGCCTGCACGGCCCCAGCCTGCAGTGAATACGCGCTTGGATTCAGCAATTGCCGAAGCGATTTCTTCAATCTGCGCGGGATCGACTTTGCTCAATGTTTCTGCGACATTGTTACCGGCGCAAGCCAGCAATTTGGTAATATCTAACATATTCAGTATCCTCCCCTTCGCTTACTCAAGGCTGTTGTGATAGTAGTGGATAGCTTCAAAAGTCTCGCCGATTTCTTCCATAACCTTGTGCTGGAGGATTTCGTTGAGGACGAAAGCTGCCTGATAGGTCAACTCGAGCTGATCGAGCGTGATAGCTTCTCTCTCTTCAGGTGTGAGGTCATACGTTTCGCGAGTACCAGCAGTGCTCTTGAACTTGGGGTCACGAGCGGGTCTCTTGGCAGCCATGATTTTATTCATAGGCGTTTCAATGCGCGGGATTACGACGTTGTAATCGGCAATCTCACCGATAATGGACTGCTCGCTGGTGGAAATCAAACCGACTTCTGCACCGAAGTCTTTAGCTTCCTGAGCGATGATAGAGATCGTCTTGGTGTTGCCGGAACCGGAAACTACCAGAAGGATATCACCCT
>JAXDZV010000022.1:0-64921 GCA_034086705.1 Eubacteriales bacterium
GCAAGAGCGGTCAGCGAGGGATTTTGTTCCAGATTGAGGTTTGGAAATCGCAGGAATACTTTGTGTATTTCAAGATTTTCAAACCGATAAGTTGGGGCAAAAGACCCGCTGAGCGCCGCAGTCGATTTATTCAGAGGTTCCTTAAATCTGCGCCCTGCACACCCAAGGCACCTTTGAGGCAAAGGCTATACGCTGCCGAACAGCTTTACGGCAAATACAATGTGCACGTGATCTGCGATGCGTTTGACATTCCCCGCGGAACGTTTTACAACCACGTTCTCCGCAATAAGAAAGACAACACGTGGTATGCGAAACGCCGTGAAGAACTACGGCTTCGCATACAGGAGATCTACGACGAAAGCAATCAGATTTTTGGTGCTGTCAAAATTGCGGCAGTTATGAAAAGTGAAGGATTCAAAGTCAGTAACGAAATGGTACGCACGCTTATGCGTGATATGGGGTTAGTCAGCATTCGTCAGTCGGCGAAGAAATTATACGAGGACGAAGGCCGCAAATACAAAAACCTCCTTAACCAAGAGTTTGACACGTGCAAGCTGAATGAAGTGTGGGTCAGCGACGTTACATATTTCAAGTACGGCGAAAATGCTTATTATATCTGCGTAATCATTGACCTGTTCTCGCGCATGGTCGTGGGATATAAGATCAGCAAGACCAACAGCACACAGCTTGTAAAATCAACCTTTCAAATTGCATATAAAGCACGTCAGCCGGATTCAAGTTTGGTTTTCCATACCGACCGTGGCAGCAACTACCGATCCAAAACAATGAATGATTATATGCGGTCTCTGAACATCACACACTCCTTTTCACGTGCGCATGTGCCGTATGACAATTCCGTAATGGAATCGTTCTTTGCTTCTATGAAACGGGAGGAGTTATATCGCACCAAGTATCGCTCGGAATCAGACTTTCGAAGTGCGGTGGACAAGTACATGATTTTCCATAATACCAAACGCCCGCACAAGAAATTGCAATACAAGACTCCCGAACAGAAAGAAGAATATGCCTTGAAACTGAAGGATTTCTGAGACACGTGCAGACAGACTAAAGGGTTCAAAAAGGTTTGTTTTTAATTTTCCGGATTGCCAAATCCGAGTTATTCGTTTTTTAGTCCGACTGACAAAAAGAAAATGCGACCTCGAAAAGCCGCATAAATACTGGATTTTATAATAAAAACACCATTGACCCCGAACTTAAGGGTTCAGATTTCCATGGTGTCTTTAGATGGTGGAGACGAAGAGATTCGAACTCTCGACCTTACGGATGCGAACCGTACGCTCTCCCAACTGAGCTACGCCCCCATCGGGATTATTATACAACATCTTTGTGTTGTTTGCAACAGTTTTTCAAAATTTTGTAAAAACTGTAGCTCCTAGTATAACCGGTAGCTTTTGCGGTCATATAGGCACCCTCCCAGCCGTAACGGAAGAAAGACGCATCCAACGCCTTGCGAATCAGATATTCTTCCTGCGCCGTGTGCTGCCGGGGATGACGCTTAGGTCGGTGAGAACGTTCTTTCAGAGATTGCCACGTACCGTCGTGGCGTTTGCACCTCCGCTTCATGCTGCTTAAACTCACACCATACTTCCCAGCTGCAAAACTCTTTCTTTTTTTATCGCCAGCTTAACTACCGCTTGACGGCTGCGGCCTTCTTGTGCTATCCTGTCATGAGAAGGCTCCTCTTTGTGTTTGGTGCTTTGTGGGGAATTCACTATGCCACATCGAGGTTGACTTCTCATCTTTTTTGGTTCACATCATTTTAGCACATACACGCAATCGTATAAAAAAAGAAATTTGCACTTTACAAGATCTATTTTTTGTGCTATACTATATCTGTTCAAAGATAAATCTGCCCGTGGCACAGCTGGATAGCGCGTTAGACTCCGACTCTAAAGGTCAGCGGTTCGAATCCGCTCGGGCAGGCCAAAGATCCCGGATGCCGTGGTGTCCGGGTTTTTTTATCGGGTAAGGAGGCAATATATGAATCAAAAAGAAACAGCGGAACTGCGTCGACATTTTCACCCTGATCGTACGAATATTACTGTTTTTTACGGTTGTTATATCAATGACAAAAGAGAAATTCTCAAGCGGTTTTCCGTTCCGCTTTCTACACTTGCAGAACAGGAGAGCGAGGCGTTATTGAAGAATTTGCAAAAAACGCTCTCTGGCAAAATTGAGAAAGACCTGTCGCAGCTTTCTTTCTCCAATGAACAGGTATTAAACGGCGCTGCTTATCAAAACCTTTCGACTCTGCGTAGCAGTGGTTGTATGGATGAAGCTGCTCGTGAGACGCTTTATCAGAAGATCGCAGAATCCACACAGATAGACGGCAGCTATGTTGTGCTTTTGGTTTGCGATACATATGATGTTTTCACACATGGAAAGCGTGCAAAAGATGGGGAAGACTCTTCTGAACAGTTCAAATATATAACTGCAGCGATTTGTCCGCTCAAAAACGGAAAACCGCATCTTGCCTTTTCCGCTTTTGATAATACGTTTAAAAACTGTGTGGAAAATGCTGTGATTTCGACACCTGTATTTGGTTTTACGTTTCCTTGTTTCGATGATCGAAAAAGTAATATATACGCAGCGTTGTGTTATCGCAAAGATAATGGAAATGGGTATGAAGAGTTAATTCGCTCTTTGTTTGATACGGATGCACCGATGCCTGTTGCCGAGCAGCAGGAAACTTTTTGCCGCCTGTTAGGGGATACCGTTTCTCATAGCTGTGATCTTGGTGTTATGCAGGCGTTACATGCAAATGTTAGCACGTGGATTGAAGAACATCGGCAGAGCCATGATCCCGAGCCTCTGCTGATTGCAAAGGATGCTTTGGAAGATGTGTTGCGCAGCTGTGATGTGCCGGCAGAGCAAATTGCTTCTTTTGGCACAGAGTATAATGAATCTTTCGGTATTGGTGCGGCTGTTTCGCCCGGCAATATTGTCGACCCACGGCGCTTTGAGCTGGAAACGCCTGATGTTTGCATTCGCGTTAATCCGCAGCGTCCAGATCTTGTAAGTACGCAAATCATTGATGGTGCGAAATATATTCTTGTTCGCGCAGATTCGGGTGTGACAGTGAACGGGGTGACGATTCATATTGACCCTAAAGCGGGGGACAATTCCTCGCATTAAAAAAGAAAACAGGAGGGGGATTCTGGTGAAAAAGCGAATGGCGGCATGTTTCTCTCTGATAGCGTGTCTTCTTATGCTTGTGCCCGGTTGCAGCAAACGCCAAAATGCGGTATTGGAGTGTTTAGATTGCGCGACAACTGCTTATGATACGAAGCTTTCTTATTCTCTTTCTACAAACGGAGAGGTAGAAATGTTTTCGTCTTATCAAACAGAATTGACGCGTAACGAGCAAGGGGAGCACATTGCGAGAACAGTAGAATACTATTCTTTGCCAATGGACGAAAACTATTGGTATGTAGATGGTGTTTACTACTATGCCGGTTTTGATGATACCAAAATATGTGCCGAACTGTCGGAAGAAGATTATGCCAAACAGCGCGAAAATCTTTTGTTTTTACAGTTTTGTGATTTAGATATGTATCAGTCTGTATCGCAAAGCGGAGCACAGCTGCTTTTGCAGGGGGCGAATGCTTCGCTGGAACAATATGTCAAACGATGTTTGGGCATCAGTACGGCTGTTTCATTGCAGAATTTGCACGTCGATGGGGCGGTGAAAAATGAAGATGGCTGCGATATATTTACGCTTTCGATAGATGGTGCTTATCGCCTTGCCGGAGAAGATAAAACTTTTACGGTTTCTTATTCTTTGGAATCTACCGATCGAACAGAAGAGATTTTGGCGCCTGATCGAACAGTGTATACGCTTGTACAAAATTTTGAGAAAGCAAAACTCTTTAACGGTGCATATTCCTCGTTGGCTTTGCTGGAGAATATTTCATTAGAGGGTGAAAGCTTTTTCCACCTTGTTTACTCGGATGCAGATGTTATCTTGCAAGAGCAGCACATCTATACGCAAAGTATACAGCAGGAGTATTTTACTTTTACAGACCAGCTGATCTCAACATTAACGATGAATGGAGCTGTGCAGACAGCAGAGCAAACTATTTCGTATGAAGACGGAACGCTGCGAAAGGCATCCGGTGGAGAGATATATCAATCCTCGGAGGCTGCAGCATCCGACATGCTGGTAGACTGTAGGCAGTATTACAACGCATATGCTCCGATTTATGAGACAATAGAAAACTCATCGTGCATGCAACAAGGAGAGCAAACTGTATTTTTCTATACATATCCCTATGATATGGTTGATTCGGTTTTTATGCAGTATATCGACTTGCTTTATGATGACATGGATGAAATTTTGTCCCAAACAACCGCACGGACATATCAAACGGTTTCGGGTACTCTTACGTTGGACGGAGAGGGAAGTATGCTTTCACATGAGATTGCTTTACAGGCTGTTTATATGTTCAACGGAGAACCGCTTACTTGCACGGCAAATGTGTCGATTCACCGAAAATAGGGATGCGTTTGTAATTTGTTTGACATTTGGACACGCAGCATATTACCCCGTTTTGTTTTATTAACAAATTGTTTTCAATTTACGAATTCTATATTACTGTACAAAAGAAAGCTTATATGCTATAATGCTTTGGCATGATATGTGTACTTGCATGGAAGGAAGGTAGGAATTTATGACATTGGTAATTCTCGCGGCCGGTATGGGAAGTCGCTACGGCGGGCTTAAGCAAATTGATCCAATTGGGCCGAGCGGGGAATTTATTATCGACTACTCTATTTATGATGCCATTGCCGCTGGTTTTGATAAAGTGGTGTTTATTATCAAAAAAGAAAATCTTTCGGATTTTGAGGAGACGGTAGGTAAGCGTGTTAAAAAGCACGTCAAGACGTCGTATGCTTTCCAGGACCTGCAGGATTTGCCGGATGGTTACTCTGTTCCGGCGGGGAGGATTAAGCCCTGGGGGACCTCGCATGCACTTTTATGTGCGCAGAGCGAAGTTACAGATAACTTTGCTGTCATTAACTCAGACGATTATTACGGAAAAGATACCTATCTGAAGATGGCTGCATTTTTGCGGGAAGCAAAAGATGATTCTGCAAAGAGTCATTATGCAATGTGCGGCTTTGTTTTGAAGAATACACTTTCTGAAAACGGACATGTTGCACGCGGCATTTGCGCCAGTGAGAACGGGATGCTCACCGGCATTGATGAGCGCACCAAAATCCAGCGTAACAACGGAACGGTGCAGTTCTTTGAAGAAGGAGAAGGCTGGACAGATGTTTCTGAGGAGAGTCTTGTCTCCATGAATTTCTGGGGATTTACTCCGGCGGTTTTCGAGCAAATTCGTTCCAGAGAGTGCTCTTTCCTTGACCATATGAAAAATCCCCAAAAGGATGAATTTTTGTTGCCGAATACCATCAAGGAGCTCAACGCGGCTGGAATTTGTGATGTCAAAGTTTTACAAACCCAGTCTAAGTGGTATGGTGTAACGTACCATGAAGATAAAGAAAAAGTACAGCGGTTTATACAAGATGCAATTGCCCAGAATATTTATCCCGGGAGGTTGTGGGGATGACAGATAATACTGCTATACGCGAGATCGCAGAGAAATTCTGTATACAAGGCGAATATCAGGATTATAAGCAAAACACATCCGGTTTGATTAATAAAACATTTATTATTCGGAGCAACGACGGAAAAGCGGATTTTCGCTATATTCTGCAAACGGTTAATACTACTGTTTTTACACATCCCAAAGAACTGATCCAAAACATCAATTCCGTTACTGCCTATTTGCAAGAGCAGATACGTCGTAGCGGCGGAGATCCAATGCGCGAAACCCTTTCTTTGATTCCGACGCATGACGGTTTGCTTTATTACATAGGGGCAGACGGAAAGTTTTGGCGCATGTATAACTTTATCGATGGCGCAAGCAGCTATGATAAAGTGGAAAGCCCGGAAATGTTTTATCACTGCGGTAGAGCTTTTGGGCATTTTCAGCGTCTGCTTGCTGCTTATCCTGCAGATACACTCTACCCGACAATTCCTCGATTCCACGATACACCGAATCGGTTAAACGATTTTCGCCAAGCGATTGCGCAGGATCGGGCAAAGCGTTGCAGTCAGGTAAAACCTGAGATCGATGGATATTTGTCCCATGCGGAGCTTTGTGACTGCATTACAAAAGAGATTGCGGCAGGGCATGTCCCGGTTCGTGTTACGCACAACGACACGAAGCTGAACAATGTTATGATTGACGATAAAACAAAGAAGGCAATTTGCATTGTTGATTTGGACACGGTTATGCCCGGATCGGCTCTATATGATTTCGGAGATGCTATTCGCTTTGGTGCAAATAATGCTGCGGAGGACGAAAAAGATCTTTCATTGGTGTACTTGCGGCAGGAGCTTTTTGATGTATTTTCCAAGGGATTTTTGGAAGAAGCGCGTGATGCGCTGACACAGACAGAGCTTTTGCTGCTCCCAGAATCTGCTATTTTGATGACGTTGGAGTGCGGTATGCGTTTCTTGGGAGACTACCTCAATGGGGACATTTATTTTGGAATCAAATATCCGGAACACAACTTGGATCGTGCCAGAACGCAGTTGCGTCTTGTGGAAGATATGTTCACAAAATTAGATGATATGCGCGCAACTGTTGCACGGTATGCAAAATAAAAATTATTGCAGCAAACAGGGTATTGAAACTCGAAGCGGTTTCAATACCCTGTTTCTTGTGTGCTCGGCACGCGTAATAACCTGGCGGTGAAAGTCCGCTACAGGCTTGGCAGTAGGAGGTACTGTCAATAGTTTTTCGCAAATTCGTTTCTGACAAAATGAAGTAGTGTGCCGGTAGTCCGGCGATGGAGCGGCTACACTCCTCTTATTTGCACGAAAGCATATGTCGGAGGCAGAGTCAAGGGCGATCGTAAGACCGTTCATCCCGACCCTTGACTCTGCCTCCGACATATGCTATTTGATTGCTGTATTTATGCCACCTCTGTTGCGGCTTCAGTCAAATACTTCATGCAAAGATACCGCTTTGCTCCCCACTCCTTTCCCGAAACATACCGCAGTCTGGCACAAACCAGCATCCGAGCAGACTTTCCGTCCGGGAATGTACCAACGACTCTCGTTCTGCGTCGTATCTCACGATTCATCCGCTCAATGACATTGTTCGTGCGGATCTTCAGCCAATGCTGTGACGGAAAATCCATGTAAGTCAAGGTTTCTTCAATGCCGTCCTCCACCTTTTTGGCTGCCTCATTCAGCCGCATGGAGCGCAACTTTTCCACGACGTCCTGCGCTTTCTTACGTGCTGCTTCTTTGCTCTCCTGCGCGTGGATCGCTTTGAGCATCCATGTTACCTCTCGCATATGTTTCCTCGGAGTAACGGAGAAAATATTACGGTAAAAATGCACGGTACAATGCTGGTATTTCGCCTCCGGGAAGACCTCTGCGACGGCATTGTACATTCCCAGGCATTTGTCGCCGCTCACGAGCTTTCCACCGGCAAGCCCGCGTTCTTTCAGCCATACAAGGAAGTTTTTCCGGCTTTCGGCATCCTCCTTCATGCCTTCGGCAGCACCAATGATCTCACGGGAACCGTCCTCGTCAACTCCTATGGCGACAAGGATACTGACATTTTCAAACTCTCCGCCCCAGTTGCGCTTGAGGGAAATACCGTCTACATATACATACGGGTACTTGCCGGACAGCTTGCGGTTGCGCCATTCCTCAATATGCCCATAGGCTTTCTGATTCAGATCACTGATGGTGGATGCCGATACACGGCTGCCCCACAGGGCTTCCGAGATATCTTCTACACAACGCACCGAAACACCTGCAAGATAGTGCCTCTTCCACCGAACTTTCCCTGCGGCGGTAACGCTCTATGATGGCAGTCTCAAAGGAAACGCCTTTTAGCTTCGATACCTCAAGACGTACCTCGCCGGAGGTCGTGGTCAGCTTACGGCTGTAATGCCCCGAACGGTAGCCCTGACGTGCCTCTGTGCGCTCGCACTTTGCCGCGCTCGTCAGCTCTTCGGCTTCTTTGTTCAACAGCTCATTCAGCGTTTCTTCCACACTGTTTCGGACTAATTCTTTTAATTCGCTCTCGACGCTTTCCTCGTTTAACTGTATAAGGGGCTTGGACATGTTCAAATCTCCTTTCGAATGTTTGTGTGGTAACTTCATTCTACCAGAGTTCTTTGAGCATGTCTATCTTTTTTGCTCTTTTTTCAATTTGCGAAAAATATTATACCTTATCGCCTCATTTTTGCCGATAAACTACCATAACCATTGTAAGTTTTAAATTAAAAAAACAAAACTGATTTCGATAGTTTATCGAAATCAGTTTTGTTTTTTTACCTAACATGTTTATGGGATTTAGCTTTGATAAACAACTGTGAAAACGGCTTCGCCAGTTTGCTGCACCTGCAGAGAGTAAAGAATATTCTTATCCTTAATTTTCCGTACCCCCGGTGTTGTCGTATCCGAAAAAGCAAGGGTGTTGTAGATTTGATTTATCGTGTCAAGTTGCATATCCTTTTGATAAGCCTTCATGCAATACAAAGAAATACAACGAAAATACTCCGCATTTTGGACCTCTGCAGAAGCATCATCTAAAACCACACGGATATATTTTAATTCCTGTGTGGAGGCATCCGCATAAGTGTCCAGAACAACAGCGTTATTCACACGGTACTCAGTTACTGCATACCCTTCTGCTGTGCTACCAATGTTAGCACCCGTCAACTGCCCAAAAGATTCTGTTGTGTGCTTGGTCAGCTGCTCCATAAAATCACCTTCTGTAACAATGCTGCCGCATCCGCACAAAACACCCAAAAACAGAACACACAAAGATATGAGAAAAAAACGACTGTACATCCTTTGTTTCATATCGGTATCCTCTTTCATTCTTTTGCATTTAAAACAATATCCCTAATGAAAAATCAATCTAAAATCGGCAGGGCTTTCCAATGTAGTCCGCTTGTTTTCATTTTTTCACAAAGCGCTTTATAGCTGATGCGTGCTGTTTTAAAGCAAACACCGCTTGGAGTAGAATCTGATGAGTCTTCGGTGTCTCCATATGTGCAACAGTACATACCGTCCATTATATCAGCGTTTTTCAAAGTATCCAGCGTAACATGATCGCAGCGAACACAATAAGAAAATGGTTCTTCTGTTGGGTCTAAAAGTTCGCCGGCGCTCGCTTTTATAAACGGCTGTGCAAATTCCGTTGGATGAATCAATGCATCTATCACATCGGCCACCACGGCGCTCGCAGTCGGAAGGTTTCCGGCACCGCGACCATAAAACATAACATCTCCCACCGCATCGCCTCGCACACTGATTGCATTATATACATCTTGCACGCTGTACAGCGGGTTTTCGGCCGGCACAACAAACGGTGCAACCATCAAGAGTGTTTTATCATTTTGTTTTTCATATTTTCCTATCAGACGAATCGTTCCGCCCATACATTCTGCTGCATCCACATCTGCTTTTGTGATATCCTCAATTCCTTTTGTAAGAACAAGATTAGGGCTAAAGAGCTTTCCTTCAGCCAATGCAGCAAGAATTACAATTTTTCGGCATGTATCAATTCCTTTTACGTCTGCAGAAGGATCCCGCTCTGCATACCCATTCTCCTGTGCCAGGCGGAGTGCTGCATCAAAGGACAACCCTTCTGTAAACATCTTAGTCAAAATAAAATTTGTTGTTCCGTTGAGGATACCGCTGACAGCATTTAGATGATTGGCCGCAAGACACAACGTCATAGGGCGAATAACAGGAATGCCGCCGCCTACGCTTGCTTCAAATAGATATCTCACACCATTTTCCAGAGCTTGCTGCATCAATTCATCACCGTAATTGGCTACAACCTCTTTGTTGGATGTAACAACATGCTTGCCGGACTGTAGGCAAGCAAGAGAATATTCATATGCCGGATGCGAACCACCCATTAGCTCCGCCACAAGCGTTACCTGCGGGTCGTTCAAAATTATGTTGATGTCTGTCACCACACGATCTGCCATCGGGTGGGCAGACAAATCTTTAATATCAAGAATATACTTAATATGTACTTTCTCTCCAACTTTAGCGGCAACTGCTTCCGCATTTTTTGTCAAAACGTCGACAACGCCGCCGCCGACGATACCAAGCCCCATAATTGCAATTTCAACCATTTTTTTGATGAACCTTCCTTCTGTTTTTACAAATCACGTCGTCCCTCAAGCGCACGAAATAGCGTGACCTCGTCGGCATAATCAATATCTGCACCCGCTGGAATACCATATGCAAGACGCGTCGTTTTAATATGAAACGGGTGAATCAGTTTTGAAAGATACATTGCCGTTGTTTCTCCGGAAATATCCGGGTTTGTAGCAAGAATGATTTCTTGCACAGTATCGTCGGTCAGGCGTTGCAACAGCTCTTTGATGGTTAAATCTTCAGGGCCGATGCCATCTGCGGGAGAGATCGTGCCATGCAGTACATGATACAAGCCGTTATATTCTTTGACGCGCTCCAACGCCATGACAGCCTTTGCATCCTCTACAACGCATATTATGTGCTGGTCGCGACTGGGATCCTGGCAAATCGGACACAATTCTGCATCGCTGAGATTTTGGCAAACACGGCAGCGCCGAATATTGCTTTTGGCAGCAAGCACAGCATCCGAAAACGCCTTTGCGTCAGCATCCGAAAAATCAAGCACGGAAAATGC
Source organism: Eubacteriales bacterium (assembly GCA_034086705.1). Classification (GTDB taxonomy): domain Bacteria; phylum Bacillota; class Clostridia; order Oscillospirales; family CAG-272; genus UMGS1225. The sequence continues at coordinate 10,749 of JAXDZV010000022.1, forward strand.
TAAACGCACCGCTGTTTTGTGACCGATTCCAGGCAGCCGTTCAAATTGCTCAATGAGCGCCTGTAAAGGTTGAATATATCCGTTTCGAACCATACTCTTTTCAGTTAAAACAAACCGGGAATGTTTAAACTGCCCGCGATACGACCCATTTCATCAGCGCTTTCTGCCTCTACCGTTTTAATTGCTTCATTAAAAGCTGCAATCAAAATATCTTGCAGCGTTTCAATATCTTCCGGATCTACAATTGCTTCGGAAATCTGTAGGGAAAGGAGTTCCTTTTTGCCGTTAATCTTGATTTGAACAGCCCCGCCTCCGGCCGAAATGTCATATTCTTTTGCTTGCAACTCCTGCTGTTTGCTTTCCATATCAGCCTGCATCTTTTGAGCCTGGCGCATCATTGCGTTTAAATTTTGTGGGCCGCCGCCCATTCCCTGCGGTAATCTTGCTTTCATGATATGTTCCTTTCTGTATGAAAGAATCGGGAAAATCCCGTGTAATTAAACCAGTTCGTCCAGCACGTCGGCTATTTCAGGGGGGGAATCGGTAGAATAAACAATCGATTCCTGCAAAAGATTCTCAAACCCTTCCTGTGAACGAATTGCTTGATAAAGCAATCCGTTTGCTTCCGGTGCAGAGATCATAGAAAATGTTATGGCATCCGGTGCATAAATGCGAACGGAAGTATGTGCTGTATTGATAAAAGCTTGGCAACGCCGCAACATAGCGGCCAAGCCGGCAGCATTGTTACAATGCGAAATCACTTCTGGCCAATCCAAAAATTTCTCCATAGTACTATCCGGTTGTAACACGGCTTGCGAGACAGTGTTGGATGCAGCTTTAGAACTTGCTTGTGAAGTAGGTTCGCCATGCAACTTACCGGGAAGAGTTGGCAAGATACCCGGATCAACCGGACGCACACAAGCCGCAGTGCTGGCCTGCACACGCGCCTCCAATGCCGCAATTCGCGCAAGCATGGAGTCTGTATCGGTGCGCAACTTCAAATCCGTTAGTTGAATCAGGCCAGTTTCCACAGCAATTCGTTTTGAGGTACGGTTTGCTTGTAAGGTAGCAAGTGTGGCATCCAAAATAGAGAAGTGCGCAAGAAATTGTTCTTTGGAAAAACGGCAGGCAAGCGCCGTTAGAGCAGGGATGCGCTCCGGCGGTATATCTAAATGCTCTTGCGGACGCATAGTGGTTCGCAGCACGAAAAGATCCCGGTAAAAGCACATAAAATTTGTCCAAAAGGCTTCTGCATCCAACGCTCCACGAAAAACGCGATCCACTGTAGAGAAAATTGCTTCATAATCAGTCGCAAGAATCGCCTCTAAAAGCTGTTGCATGGTATCAGTGTCGCTAACGCCAATCAACTCGGCCGCCCGCCCCTCAGTTATGGTAGCACTCCCCAAACTTCCGGCACCGCATACTTCCAACATGCCAATTGCATCGCGCATACCACCATTTGCCGCACGGGCAATTAAATACAGCGCATCATGCGTAATCGAAATATGCTCTGCATGTGCAATTTCCAAAAGCCGCGCCACGATCATCTCTGTATCAATTCGGCGAAAATCAAACCGTTGGCAACGGGAAAGAATGGTTGCAGGAATTTTCTGCAATTCCGTTGTCGCGAGGATAAAAACAACGTGTTCGGGAGGTTCTTCCAATGTCTTCAATAGTGCATTAAATGCACTTTGGGACAGCATATGCACTTCATCAATGATATAAACACGCTTTGTTGCTTCTGCGGGCACGAAATCAACACTTTCCCGAATTTCACGAATATCGTCGATTCCGTTGTTGCTAGCCGCATCCATCTCAATAACATCTATGATGCTGCCGTTTTCAATTCCGCGGCAAACATCACAAACGCCACACGGATCGCCGTCTTGCGGATTCTGGCAATTCAGCGCCTTTGCCAAGATCTTGGCACATGTGGTTTTACCTGTACCGCGAGAACCGCAGAATAAGTACGCATGTGACGTCTGCTTGTGTGCGACTTCATACCGCAGAACAGTCGTTACGTGATCTTGCCCGACTACATCTTCAAAGCGCTTCGGGCGCCATTTTCTATAAAGAGTTTGATACATCTCGCGCACTCCTATAAAAACTGCAAGATACAAAATAAGGCCATACACCTCGAAATCGAAAAGGACGTGTGCGGAAAACCACCGCCTCGCTTTGCGCGAAATTCTCACATCACACCGAAACATTTGCTTAATGCTGCTTGGTTCCCCACCTGACATGGTTCACAACGTTCGATTGCATGAGTTCCGCACATTGCATCAGAGAACAGACGGCCGCAGGCCACACGCACCGCTTCCTCAAACGAGGGATCAACCCCTGCTGTAGCGGATTGCAGGTACAGGACACCGCTGCCTTCCCGGCTGGTATGACCTTATTTCATATCTTGCCCCAACAGTATAGCAGATTATTGGGCAATTTGCAAGAGAAAAAAGGAGAATTTTAAAAAAGCGGAGACAAAACAGGAAAAAACTCTTTTCATTGTTCCCTGGTTGTGTTATAATTTCAATGTAGTATACAAAGGAGAGATGTATATTGAAGTTACCTTATATTGTGACCTCTGTTAATACCGCACAAACCGAACGAATTGGTGCAGAATTTGCTAAATGGATTCTTGCACACAAACGTGACGGAGAAGGGTGCTTTGTCGCTCTCTATGGTGATCTTGGTGCGGGAAAAACTGCATTCATACGCGGCGCAGTTTCCGTTGCCGCACCTCAGGCACATACGCAAAGCCCAACATATACTGTTGTGAATGAATATGCAAGTGGAAGAGTTCCCGTATACCATATGGATGTATATCGTTTGCAAACGGAAGACGATTTGTACTCCGTCGGTTTTTTTGATTATCTGGAACAAGATGCCATTTGTTTTTGTGAGTGGTGCGAAAAGATTCGTCCATATCTTCCTGCTAATCATTTTTCGGTTACAATTCAAAAAGCACTGTCTGCGAAAGAAAGAAATATAGAGATCCGGGAGGTTTTACACTATGCGGATTTTGGCGATTGATACAACTGCAAAAACAGCGTCCGCTGCCATTTTAGAGGATAATGCGCTGAAAATACAATACACTGTCAACGCAACCGCTACCCACAGTGAAAACATGCTCCCGATGATTGAACATATGCTGCAGCGCACAGGTCTGCATATGTGCGATATTGATCTCTATGCGGTCAGTAACGGACCGGGATCTTTCACGGGAGTACGGATTGGCGTCTCTCTGATCAAGGGATTGGCGCACGGAAGCGGAAAGCCATGTATCGGCATAAATACTTTGCGTGCGCTGGCAGAAAATTTATTCGATGTAGTCCGATGTGGTGAAATCATTTGCGCGGTAATGGATGCGCGCCGTGATCAAGTGTACTACGGGATATGGCGTAAAGACCCCAACGAAACACTTGTACAAATTGCTCCTAGCGGTGCAATGGATACAACTTCACTGCTGCAAAAGCTGGATGCATTCTGCGCCCCTGTGTTTTTAGTGGGGGATGGTACCTATTTGTTTGATGGGGCATCGTTGGAGCACGGTTTGCACAGAGCACCACAGTCACTGATATGGCAAAGCGGATACAGTGTAGGGAAGTGTGCCTTACGAGAATATCTTGCCAACCCGGACGGTAATTTTTCTGACGCTGCCTTAGTTCCGGTCTATTATCGACCATCGCAGGCGCAGCGCATGCTAGAAAGCAAAGCTGCAACCGGCTGTTAAACCAAGACAAGAGAAAAAAGAGAAGGAGCTGTAAAACAGTATGAACATTGCAATTGCATGTGACCACGGTGGATTCCAATTGAAGAAAAGCATTATCCATTTCTGCAAAGAGCAGGGAATAGAATATGTAGATTTCGGCTGTGACAGCGAGACAAGCGTAGATTATCCGATCTATGCAAAAAAAGTGGCAGACGCCGTCACTACAGGAGTCTGCCAAATGGGCATTTTGCTTTGCGGAACCGGCATCGGCATGAGCATAGCTGCGAACAAATGTTCCGGCATTCGCGCAGCACTCTGCCACGATACATTCAGTGCGCGGATGACGCGCATGCACAATGATGCCAATATTCTGTGCATGGGGGGACGAGTGATCGGTGTCGGGCCGGCACTTGAGATTGTTTCTGCATTTTTGCACACAGATTTCATGGGAGAACGGCACGCACGACGCGTACAGATGATAGCTGAGTTGGAACGCTAAGATCCATCACTGAACATAGAAAAAAACTGCCTTGGTTATTGTGGCAATTGAGATTGCGTGACGGTGGATTCTGTGTTCGCAGAATTCGCGGAGAAAACCGCGGAAGCAGTCGCTCTTTGCCACCGTAAAACAAGCAGATATGCACCAATCAGTATGCAAAGACATAAAACAATCAGAATCAAAAAACCCGTTAGTGTCAAGGTTGATTTTTGTTGACGCGAAGTTTTGGATCTATTTGAAGATGACATATGCTGTACGCCACACCTCCTGCTGTCTGAAATGATAGATCATTATGCATAAATTATACCACAGGGTGGGCCATACAACAAGCCTTTGCGCATTTTATTTTTCAGTCATTTTTAATCATTTCCAATAAATCATTACATTTTAAACTTACATTCTAAACCACATACGAAACCACATACGAAACGCATAATGGAAGGGCGACGGAAAAAGAGGATGAAGAACTCAAAACTTTCAGAGCTTTACGAGGAAAAAGATATCGTGTGTCTGTGCTGTAATTGCAAACAGGCAAAACCACTGCATTATGCATACGGCGAGTACCTGTGCATGCTGCACGGTGTTGTCGGTGCAGAATTCAGCTGTAAGCATTTTTCCTACGATTTGACAAAACGCATACCTGCATCGCGTGTTGCCAAGCCGGAAGATTCACAAAACAATTTTCAAGGCACACAGAGCGTTTAAGATTTTCAAGTTAAAAACTTAAAAAAAGAGGGGATACCCCTTAAAGTGAGATGCAAGGCTTTGTAATTGATTTTCTGATTGTTTGATTTTTTATTATATAATTATATAAAATACAAATTTTATATAATAAAGGGAAGCGAAAACTGCGAAAACTCCATACCGTCTCTTGTTTTTTCTTGCACCGTACTGCTTTGCAAACCTGGTTTTACGGATTAGCTATAAGCTGTACAAAGCGCACGCAGCGCGACCGATGAGTTCTTGCGCCGCGCTGCGTCGTATTATTTTATTCGCTCTTAAAAGTTGCAGCTTAATTCTTTCTTTAAGTCCTGAATGATTTTCTTTTCCAAACGTGATATGTATGATTGAGAAATACCTAATAAATCAGCAACTTCTTTCTGGGTTTTTTCCTCTCCGGTCCCAATACCGAAGCGCAACTCTATAATCTTTTTTTCTCGCGGCGCAAGGTGTTCAATCGCTCGATGAATCAACTTTTTGTCTTCATCTATTTCTAAACTTTGATACACCGTATCTGTATCCTGACACAGCACATCGGATAACAAAAGTTCATTACCTTCCCAATCAATGTTTAACGGTTCGTCAATAGAGAGTTCTTGGCATTTGCTGCTGCATTTCCGTAAATGCATCAATATTTCATTCTCAATGCAGCGCGATGCGTAGGTGGCAAGCTTTATATTTTTATCAACGCGAAATGTGTTAATTGCCTTGATTAAACCAATCGTTCCAATGGAAATCAGGTCTTCGATGCCGCTTCCTGCGCAATCGAATTTCTTTGCGATAAACACAACAAGCCGCAGGTTTTTTTCAATTAGAATTTTTTTTGCTTCCGGATCCGTATCGATTCTTTTCAGATATGCTGCTTCTTCCGTCGAACTCAAAGGCATTGGAAGCGTCTCGCTACCGTTTATATAGAAAATCACATTATTTTTATCAGAATTGCTGCCCATGCGCTGTAAAAATGCCTTGATTTTGCATATAATGCGTTTTACCGGATTCATATTTCTTCCCTTTCTTACCAATCACGTTTTATATTAAAATAATTTTAGAAATGTGCATTAGCGCAATAGCGATGCCGGAATTATTCCGTTGCTGCCGCCTGGATACTTCATACTGCAAAAAGCAACAGCAGCACGTTTTTCTACCTCCCTACGTTTATACTCCAGAGTAATACTGTCAGCCAAAAAACCAAACAACACTTCCCTACCTGCCACCCCCTGCGCAGGTATTATTCTTATTTTTGCGTCTACCTCTTTTTTTAGTTCTTTAAAATGTGCTGCTGAGCAGATTAAAACCGGTAAATGTGAAATTGGCTCCTGCAGCAAGTTTCCGCTGTCAACAAGGCAAAGCAATGATACCGTTTTCCCGGCAATATGTACCTTCACAGGAATTTGCTTTTGTGTACCGATATTTGCAAAAATACGGATGCCAAGCCAAATGATTCCCCCGGCAACCCCAATACAAACGCAGAACAACCCTTTTTGAGGAGAATGTTGTACTACGGTCTGCGGAAGAATCGCCGGAATCATTCTGTATAATGCCGAGACCATCCCTGCTAAAGCAGACGAAAGAAGATGCAGAAAAAGCGTAAGGCGCAGGTGTATTTGCATGCAAGACGGAACAAAAGCAATTTGACACATCACAAGACTGGTACCTAAACTGATTAGCAAGGTGAGCGTATAATTGCCCGGTAAAAGGATACTTGCAAGTGCAAAGCAGCTGCCCAGAGCAGCAGCCCATATTAACCTGAGCGCACGCATCGGCATGCACAAAAGCTGTCCGGTGAAGTACAGTGCTATGCAGTCCAAGCTGAAATTGATCAACAAATATACATCTGCATACAGTGTAATCTCCGTCTATCTCACCCCCGTCATAAAGTATAACGCTTACCGCAGATGAAAATTGTCAAAACAAATTTTCTCTTCGACACAAAAAGATTTGCATAAGCCGACCGGTTCTGCTATAATGAAGAAAATATGCGCCGGATCGCCGAAAAGTCATGCTGCAAATCCGGCAAGAAGCTGGAGAAATATGAAAAAAGAAACAGAAAAACAATCTCCCAGTAATCTCTTCGAAGGTATGGTTTCTATCCGCGCAGTTCTGCAGGCGCAGGGCACCGCTTATAACAACCGGCGTATATTGCGCATTTTATATGCACAGGAAAACATTGCCCGCCGGCCGCGCGAATATCGGTTTTTGTGTACAATGGGAGAAAAGTATCGTTTCCCTGTTGCGCTCTGTACGCGTGCAGAAATTGACAGTCGTGCGCTGGGAACAACACATGCGGGAATTCTTGCGGAATGTTCGCAAAGAGATCTTCCCTGTTTTACAGCTCCAGATCGGCCTGACGGCTTTTATATGATGTTGGAAGGAATTGAAGATCCTTATAATTTTGGTTACGCTCTTCGGTCTTTATACGCTGCCGGCGTAGATGGCCTGATTGTACCTCCGCGCAATTGGATGACGGCCGCCGGTGTTGTTTGCAGGGCATCTGCCGGAACTTCAGAACTTTTACCAATGTATACGGTTTCCTCTGTGGAAGACAGCATCGCTGTATTTCGAAATGCCGGGTACCTGATCGCGGCAGCTGATGTTCAAAACGCTGAAAATGTCTATCATACAACACTGAAAAAACCGCTGTATCTGATTGTGGGCGGTGAAAAACGAGGTATCAGCGCAGCGACATTGGGACAAGTTGACACAATCGTACGGTTGGTATATGGCAGAGACTGTGCAATTGCATTGTCCGCCGCTTCCGCCGCTTCCATTTTAGCTTTTGAGGTTTTACGGCAGAATAGAGATATACATTTCTGAAAGGAGGACACATTGTGCTTAAGCCACATGTGATTCCCTATTTTTGGATTGCAGTATGCCTGCTTCTTATATGCACGGAGGCAATTCTTAGACGGCGCATTACAATCTGCTTTCTCCCGGGCACATGTGTTTGTCTTTTTTTGTCTTTTACAGATATCTCTTTCTGGAAGCAGGCAATTTGCTTTTTTGCAATTGCTTCGATTTTCCTTGTAGGATTTTGTCTCTCAAAACGCCGAAGACGGCATCGGCACATTGGAGCAAGAGCCGTTGTAACAGAGCGGATTCCCGCCAATGGTCGTGGTATTGTACGCATGTATGCCAAGCAATACACAGCGATCTGTGCTGCACCCGAAGAAAGCTTTGACGTGGGAGAAATTGTATTAGTGCAGGCAATTACCGCAAACGGTATTGCTATTTGTGGTACATACAGCAAAACTGTTCTGCACCTAAAACGCCGGTATAAGAAAAACAACCACCGCATATAATTTTTCGAAAATCAGATAAGGTGGTCGTATCTATGCAGATCAGGCGCTGGGTCAAAAAGCAAATGTGCAGTGTTCGTTTAATGCTCCGAGAGGCAAATATATTTCTTCTTCTGCCTCTCGCCGGAATTGGTCCTATTGTAATTTTAATCAGTGGTATTTTGTGTGCCAAAAACGGATATAGCTACTATATTTGCCGCCCGGCATATATGCTTCCCTGGCCGCTGCTTTTGCTCTGCAGTGCGGCGTTTTCATTGTTTACAGGAACTTTTCTCGGCGCTCAACGTACCCATGGGAATTCCATGCGGAAGCTCTGCATGTATCGGGTGTATTTGTTGTGGATTCTGAAGCTGGTTTTTGTATTGGTTACGGCACCGCTTGTTTTATGTTTCTATCTTCCCTTTTTTGCAATTTTGAGTGTGTGTATGATCGGCTTTTTGCATGCTTTAATTTGGTATGAAATGAAAGATATTTTTGCCTGTCCCCCTTGGATTATTGTCTGTCTGCTGTGCTGGATTTTTTATTTATTTCTTTGCATTCTTGGAATCACAATTTTGAATTAACAAAATAACGATTGACAAATGATAAAAAAAACCTTATACTCATATCTGTAAATTTATATGTTCTGAAAGGGTTGGGAGGAACAAAAAATGCAAAAAATTAAAATTCTTGCGCTTTTAACAGCAGCTTTTCTGATGCTGGGGTGCTTTGTAGGATGCAGCAATGGACCTGAAGAGGAAACCGGGGCGCAAATTTCCGTGCATCTAACGATCACCGGCGGCTACGATGAAGAGTCCGAAGAAGAAATCTTCGACGATGACGTCATAACGACAACAACCAACGTATACAGCCTTGTGAAAGAAATTTGCACAGCAATGAATATCGCATACAGTGATGACGGTAATTACACCTACACATCTTTTGCAAGTTACCCGGAAATGGAAGACGAAGGGCTTTCATATTTTTGGAATTTTACGGTTAATGGCAGTGAGCGCCGTGGCAATTCTCATGATGTAGCTCTCAAAGAAGGAGATACTGTTGTGTACTTCATTGACTCTTTTGAAGTAAAGCAAACCGGTGATACCGACGATCTACTCGACAGCGACTCTGTCGACGCTTAAATTTCTCTATCCTTACAAATTCCCGCGGATAACGGTATCCGCGGGAATTTTTTATGCATAAGATAACCTTCCTTTTCATATGCATATGGTAAAAAAGTTGAGGAGAGATTCGGATGAAACGCAAAGCTTTGCTCTTGTGGCTATGTATAGCCGTGGTGTTGACCGCGCTTCCTGTGCGGGCCGCGGAATATCAGGAGAATTCAGACGCAACATCCCTTTTACTGATGGAGGCATCCAGCGGGACAGTATTGTATGAGAAAAACGCAGACGAAGCGCTTCCTCCTGCTTCTGTTACAAAAATCATGACTGTTCTTTTGGTACTGGAGGCGATTGACGCAGGCAAGGTCAAATTAGACGATACAGTTACAGTCAGCGCATACGCAGCCAGCATGGGCGGCTCACAGGTATATTTGAAAGAAGGAGAAGTAATGCGCGTTGAGGATTTGCTCAAAAGTGTCATTATCGCATCTGCCAACGATGCGGCCGTTGCGCTGGCAGAGCATATTCTCGGCTCGGAAGAGGCTTTTGTTGCACGTATGAATGAACGCGCACAGGAACTCGGCATGGCACATACAACCTTTATGAATACCAACGGACTTGATGACAGCGATCAAGGTCATCTAACCAGCGCAAGAGATATTGCAATTATGACACGCGAAACACTCCGTCATCCCCTTATTTTTCAATATACAACCATTTGGATGGATACCATACGAGACGGTGCCTTCGGTCTGACAAATACCAATCGGCTGATCCGCTTTTATAAAGGTGCAAACGGATTAAAAACCGGGTCAACAGCGAAAGCTGGGTTTTGTATCAGTGCTACAGCAAAGCGGGAAAATATGCAACTAATCGCGGTTGTAATGGGGAGCAGCAGTCGTGATAACCGAAATGCGGCTGCAGCATCCATGCTGGATTTTGGATTCGCAAATTACGCCGTTGCTTCTTTTGATGGAACAACAATTACGGATATTCCAATCTGTGCAGGCACCAGTGCAACCGTCTGTGGAAGCTATGAATCTTTTTCAGCACTGGTAGAGAAAGGTAAAGAAAAAGAGGTAGAAATGCAAATCACATATCAACCGGAGCTTTGTGCACCGATTCACATCGGTGATACCATTGGCTGTGTACGGTATTTACTCGCAGAAGAGGAAATTGGATCCGTTCCGATTATTGCAACGCAGGAAATTCCCAAAATCGGATATCTACACATCCTGACCGAACTACTGCGAGGTATGCTGCTCTTTTCTTAACTTCATAAAATATTCATGGAAGGTTCATACCATATTATTGTAATCAACAGGAAAAAAAGTAAAATAGTATGAGTGTGTTATTACGTTGTTGCATATAAAGTTAGAAACATCTTGGATTTCGCGAAAGAAAGGATATAAAAATGGCAGTAACACTGAATGACAAACATTTACAAAAATTTATTGCAGAGGATGAAATGGTCGGCATGGCGGGTATGGTTGCCGCTGCACATTCCGATATTTCCGAGAAAAAGGGATTGGGGTCCGATTATTTAGGTTGGGTAGATTTACCTGTGACGTATGATCGGGAAGAATTTGCACGCATTTTGGCCGCGGCAGAAAAAATTCGCCGTAGCTGCGATGTTTTGATCGTAATCGGAATTGGCGGATCTTATCTCGGAGCACGAGCCGCAATCGAATTTGTAAAGTCTCCGATGTACAATCAATTGTCAAAAGACACACCAGATATTTACTTTGCCGGAAACAATATCAGCGCACAAGCCGTTTCTGATTTACTCCAGATATGTCAGGATAAAGACGTTTGCCTGAATGTTATTTCTAAATCCGGTACGACAACGGAGCCTGCCGTTGCTTTCCGAATTTTCCGTGATTTTCTGACTCATAAATATGGCCCGGATGCTGTGCGTGACCGTGTATATATCACAACCGACCGCTCTCGCGGCACTCTGAAGCAATTTGCCGATGCGGCAGGCTGCGAGACTTTTGTGGTACCAGATGACTGCGGTGGCAGATATTCCGTTCTGACGGCAGTGGGCTTACTGCCGATCGCAGTTGCAGGCATTGATATTGCAGCCATTATGCAGGGCGCTGCGGATGCAAGAGAACGTTATTTAAATCTCCCATTGGAGCAAAATGACTGCTATCGCTATGCAGCTTATCGGAACATATTGCACAACAAAGGAAAGAAAGCTGAAATCTTGGTAGGATATGAGCCTCGCCTGCTGCTGTTTAATGAGTGGTGGAAGCAATTATACGGCGAGAGCGAAGGAAAAGACAACAAGGGAATTTTACCTACATCCGTTATCTTCACGACAGATTTACATTCCATGGGGCAGTATATCCAGCAAGGTGAACGTTTCATTTTTGAAACAGTTCTCAATCTGAAAGACACTGGCGTTGAAGTTTCCATTCCCAAGGATACAGACAATGTGGATGGGTTGGACTTTTTAACCGGAAAAACTCTTAACTATGTCAATTCTATGGCTTTTAAAGGTGCAGTACTTGCGCATGTAGACGGCGATGTGCCGAATATGATTTTGGACATTGACACTGCCACAGCCTATGATTTTGGGTATCTTGTTTACTTCTTTGAGTTGGCATGCGGTATTTCCGGACATTTGCTCGGGGTGAATGCATTCAATCAGCCCGGTGTGGAAGCCTACAAAAAGAACATGTTTGCTTTGCTTGGAAAACCCGGGTATGAGCAGCGCCGTGCAGAATTGGATGAGGCACTCCGTTCTTTTTAATTAAAATAATAAAAGCTGATAAAGCGACCGAAAAACTGGTCAGCAGCAACCGGAGAACCGCTGCTGACCGGTTTTTGATGATTTTTCACAAAATCGCAACTGCAAGGTCTTGCTTTTTGTGCGGGATTGTTATATACTAATGGTGCAGACAGAGGTTGGTCGTATGTCGCAAGCACCTTCCCTTTATAATATTCCAAACGGCCAAGGAATGGAGATAAACATGTTGAAATTGATTGTCGGAGTAAAAGGAACCGGAAAGACCAAGGAAATCGTTTCTCTTGCAAATGCCGCAGCCAACGAATCCAAGGGATGTGTCGTCTTTTTGGAACAGGGGAACAAACTTCGTTTTGACGTAACACATAAAGTACGTTTAGTTGATACATGTGAATTCGGTATTACGGATGGACAATCCTTATACGGCTTTGTCGCCGGGATATATGCGAGCAATCATGATATCACAGATATCTTTATCGACTCTGCGCTGAAAATTTGTCAAAACAGTATGGACGAGTTTATTCTTGCAGTGAAGGAACTGGATGCATTCGTTTCCAAGTATCCGGTGAATTGTGTAATGACTTCTTCTATTCCTGTTGAAGACGTTCGGGAGGAACTCAAAGCATATATTTAATGCATCCCTCGTTTTATGTTTTTTTGCACCGCAGTTGCCATGGCAACTGCGGCTGCTTTTTTATATTGCAAAGCTTCCGGTTTTATGTGTGACGCATTTTTCCTGTTAGCATAAAATAGTACAGAAGGTATTGATACCAAAATGAGTTCATGCCTTTGTTATTCCATCATTTGAAGGAGGAAAAGGTCCATGGCAGACGGAAGACCCTGCTGCCCTTCGCAAGAGCAGGTTTATATCGATACAAATCGCATCATGGATAGTTGCCGGGATAAGGACTGCTATGAAGATGTTCGTGTATATTTAACTGATTTCGGTCAGGAAATTATTGAGCAAACCGGCTCTGTTCGCGCAAAATCAGCTAGTGTAGTAGGTACCAACATTAATGTCGTTCCTTTAGCATTTAATAAAGGCTTTTATCAGGTCAACATCCGTATGTACATTCGATGCGTATGTGAAGCGTGTGTTTGCGCTGGTAGACCGCAAGAAGTTGAAGGATTGGCTATTGTTGATAAAAGCGTTATTTTATTTGGCAGCGAAGGCAGTGTCAAAATGTTTCGCAGTAATCCTATGTGTACGGATTTTTGCTCGTCGAATCCGCACGATACCACGTCCGGCAGCAATTTACCAGTTGCTGTATTAGAAGTTGTAGACCCAGTCGTTCTTTCGTGCAAAATTGAAGAGCGAGCAAAATGTCGCTGCTGCCGTTGCTGCTGCGGAGACGTGCCGACACCGATTCTGAATTCTTTGAACGGAAACCTCTGCCAAGCAGATGAACCACAGCGTTTCCTGGTATTGACGCTGGGATTTTTCTCTGTTGTTCGGATCGAACGTCCCGGGCAATTTTTAGTCCATGCATCTGAATATGCTGTGCCTGAAAAAGAATGTACCATGGTCGATGATGATGATCCCTGCTCCGCATTTCGTAAAATGAGTTTCCCAACGGAGCAATTCGCACCACCGGCGTTAGAAGGTACGCAGCGTCGATGCGGATGCGGAAAAAATAACTAAAAAGTATAAGTAGTATTCCGTACGCATCCTGGATGTATTTGTAAATAAAACTGCGGGCGCTAATAAACAGCGCTCGCAGTTTTTACGTAGTTAATGGCCGTTGCACAGCCGAAGAAAAAATGGTATACTGAAATGAGAATACAACATTAATGAAAAAGGATGCAAAAAGATGCATATGCAAGAAAAAGACACCATTACCATTTCACCGGTTGCATATATACAAACTGATTTAAAAGACAATTTTGCAGTGCCTCGGCAGAGCCGCCTGTGCCCTGCTCTATGCGGAAAAATCCACTTTACAAAGCCATATGCGCGTTATGAAGCTGTCAGAGAGCTGGAAGGCTTTTCTCATATCTGGTTGTTGTTTGGTTTTTCAAAGCATCACAACACAAATACCGGTTTAACCGTCAGGCCGCCGCGATTGGGCGGAAATCAACGTGTCGGGGTATTTGCATCGCGCGCACCGTTTCGTCCGAACAGGCTCGGTCTTTCTTGCGTGGAACTGCTGCAATTGGAATATGACGAAAACGGATGCCCTTCCCTTTTAGTAGGAGGTGTTGATCTTGCAGATGAAACCCCAATTTATGATATCAAACCGTATCTGCCCCTAACAGACAGCGTTCCATACGCGCGTGAAGGCTATACAAAACAGACAAAGATGCACCATCTAAATGTTATTTGCCCACCTGCATTGTTAATATGCTTCTCCGAAAAGCAGCGTAAAGCTTTGCTTGAATGTCTGCAACAGGATCCCCGACCAGGTTATAGCCATAATAGTGACAAGCGTTTTGGATTTTCCTATGCCGGACATGAAATTACCTTTACCGTAACACAGAATACGCTGACGGTTGAAGAAATTCACTGAAAACCAACGTGTATCTTCTGCTATTTTCGCTACGCATGTGATGGTCTTTGCGAAAGCAAAGTACGGTATTGACAGTAAAATGACTCATATCGATTTTCGTCCAAAGCTAAACGGATTTGCGCCATTAAATCATTGTAAAAATATAGATTGTGCAACACAGCAAGCCGCATACCGAGCATTTCCTGCGCTTTAAGTAAATGCCGGATATACGCACGGGAGTGATAGCGACACGCAGGACAGGCACACTTATCTGAGATAGGGCGGGAATCTTTTGCAAATTTTTGATTGAGGATATTCATGGTACCATCCCACGTAAAAAGATATCCGTGGCGAGCATTGCGGCTTGGCATAACACAATCAAAAAAGTCAATGCCTCGATAAACTGCTTCGAGAATGTTGCTCGGAGTTCCAACTCCCATTAAATATCTGGGCTTGTCTTGTGGCATATACGGCTCAACCTGCTCGATAATGTGATACATCACCTCCGTTGGTTCGCCGACGGCGAGTCCGCCGATTGCAAAGCCGTCCAAGGGCAATTCTCGTATTTGCTTCATATGCTCGATTCGTAGATCATCAAAGGTACATCCCTGATTTATTCCAAAAAGCATTTGCCGGGGATTCAGTGTCTGTGAATCGGCATTGAGCCGAGCATGCTCTGCAATGCAACGCTTCAACCACCGCGTCGTACGTTCACAGGATTCTTTTGCATACTGATGTGTTGCCGGATTTTCCACGCATTCATCAAATGCCATAGCAATGGTGGAAGCAAGATTTGACTGAATGCGCATACTTTCCTCGGGCCCCATAAAAATGCGTTTGCCGTCAATATGAGAATGAAAGGTAACCCCTTGTTCTTGAATATGACGCAGTTTCGCCAGCGAAAACACTTGAAACCCGCCTGAATCCGTTAAAACCGGACGATCCCAATGTATGAATGATTGTATTCCGCCCAACGTATAAACGACCTCATCGGAAGGCCTCACATGTAAATGATAGGTGTTGCAAAGGGCAACTTGACAACCAACGGTTAATAAATCTTCTGCTGAAATTCCCCCGCGAATTGCACCGCAGGTTGCAACATTCATGAAAACTGGCGTCTGTATTACGCCGTGCGGCGTTTGAAAACTTCCGCGTCGCGCAGCCCCCTGCCGTTTTTGTAAGGTAAACATGTTGTATCCTTTCTATGAGCGTTTGAATCTGTGCTCCAAACTTGTCTTTTTCAACTCAATACAGACCGGCCGTCCGTGTGGACAATATTGTATGTCCGGTAAAGCAAACAATTTATCGCAAAGCCATTGAATATGTGCGCAATCATATGTACGGCCGCCTTTTATCGCTGCTTTGCAGGCAGCTTGATACAGTGCCTTTTCGAAAGAATTTTCCGCCTGAATAGAAGCCTGGGCCGTTCCTGCCGATAGGGCACCGCATAATTCCGTAAATGCTGCAGTTGCTTGCGCTACATCCATATAAGATGGAATCTCCTGTAGAAGGGCAATCTTTTGATCCACGCCGTAGCGAAATCCGGTTTTTTCTATTTCATCCCTAAATTCAAGAGCGGTTGCTGCTTCCTCAGTGCTTAGCTCAACCTTGACGGGTAATAACAAAACAAAGCTCTGCACATTTTGCGTTTGTGCATTGCTACGTAGTTGCTCAAACAAAATTCGTTCGTGCGCAGCATGCTTGTCAATTAAATAAGCCGATGTTTTGTGCTCAACGATAACGTAAGTATCAAACAATTCACCAACAATTCGGTATGGAATTGTAAGTGAAGGCACAACCGGCGTGCGCACAATCGTTTGCGTATCTGCATCAACAGCGGCGTCTTTCTTCACAAATTGGTGTACAGCAGACAGCACTGATTGGGGCTCTTCGGTACAAGATATTTGCGCGGAATGCACTTGTTCTGCATCCGGCAAACCAGAAGAATTTTTTGTAGCAAAAGGCATCGCTGCTTTTGGCGCAGAAGTAACCGGCCAGGAAGCAAGCGGGATGTCAACAGACGGTTCTTCTGCATCGTCTATAGATTGTTTTTGCGTGAGGTCTAACTGCTCTGTCTGGGCCGCGGAATCTGGCACGCTTTCCGCTAAATTTCCACAGGCCGCTTTTTGTTTCTGTTCAACGTCACATAAAGCGAAAACCGTTTCATTTTGCTCTTTTTTTTGCTTATTTTCGGTTGGAGCAATCTCATATTGCGGCCGCTGCATAGCATGCTGTAATGCGTTTCTGACGGCTGCATACACCAATTCGAATACAGTTCTCTCATTCGAAAACTTGACTTCAAGTTTTGCCGGATGCACATTGACATCCACCGCGTCCGGATGCAGAGTCAAATACAAAACACAACAAGGAAACTTATCCTGTGGGAGATACGAGGTAAACGCCTGTTCCAACGCAGCCGACATAGTTTTAGAGCGGACATAGCGCGCGTTGACATAAAAAAGCTGTAGATTTCGATTGGAACGAACATTTTCCGGTGTACCGATATAACCGCTGAGAGAGCATAGTTTTGTTTCTCCGGCAGATACATACGTCATTTTTTTAGCAGTTTCCCTACCAAAAATCACATACAGTGCATTCGGGATATTATCATCTCCCGGCGTCATGAATCGGCTTTCTCCGTCACAAATTAAGCGAAATGATATCTCGGGGTGAGACAACGCCAGTCTTTCAACATTAGCTACAACATTTGCTGTTTCCGTCGCATCTTTTTTCAAAAATTTCATACGGGCAGGCACATTATAAAAAAGCTCTTCCACTACAATTGTAGTTCCAATCGGACAACCTGCATCGGATACAGAGCGCACGCTGCCCGCCTCGCTACACAACACCGTACCAACAGAATCTTCCTCACGACGCGTTAAAATACGCAGCTTGGAGACCGCGCTAATGGCAGCAAGCGCTTCTCCCCGAAACCCCAGTGTGAAAATTTTATTCAAATCTTCTGCTGTGTGAATTTTACTGGTTGCATGCCTCATCAGCGCAATTGGTGCATCTTCTCTGGACATACCGCAGCCGTTGTCGCTGACGCGAATGAAAGAAATGCCGCCGCGTTTGATTTCTACGGTAATTTGTGTGGCACCGGCATCCACGGCATTTTCCATAAGTTCTTTCACAACGGAGCCGGGGCGGTCAACAACTTCACCCGCTGCAATTAGATTTGCAACGGAAAAGTCTAAAACACCGATTACACCCATACCTATTTCCTCCTGCTTTTGGTGTTAACTCAAGACAGCGTCTTTTTCCATTCATAAATTAGATTCATAGCTTCCAGCGGGGTCAGTGTATTCAGCTCAGTTGCAAGAATTTGATTACGAACATCCTGCATTGCATAGTCATCCAAAGAAATTTGACCCTGTGCAGGTATCTGTGTTTCTTTTTTTTGCCCGCGAACCCGGGGCAGCATTGTTCCGGCATCCAAAGAGGCGAGAATCTCTTTGGCACGGCGAATCACTTCTTTAGGGATACCTGCCAACTGCGCTACCTCTATGCCGTAACTGTCATCCGCAGCTCCCGGTATGATTTTGCGAAGGAAGATAATATCGTCTCCCTTTTTTTTAGCAGCTATGTTGTAATTGAGAACACCCTCAAATTGATCTTGCATCTCCGTCATTTCATGATAATGGGTTGCAAAAAGTGTTTTTGCACCGATTTTACGGCTTGCTGTATATTCACATACCGCACGTGCAATGCTCAATCCGTCATAAGTACTCGTGCCTCGTCCGATTTCGTCGTAAATAACCAGGCTGCGCTTTGTTGCATGCTGCAAAATGTAAGCTACTTCGTTCATTTCGAGCATAAATGTCGACTGCCCGGAAGCAAGATCATCAGAGGCACCTACACGTGTAAAAATCTTATCAACTACCCCGATTCGAGCTTGAGATGCGGGAACAAAGGAACCGATCTGTGCCAGAATTGTAATCAAAGCAACCTGCCGCATATATGTAGATTTACCAGCCATATTCGGGCCTGTTATCAGCATCATGCGCCGATTATCCGTATCAAGCTCTGTATCGTTGGGAACAAAATATTCTTGACCGGATATTCTTTCTACAACAGGATGCCTACCGTCCTTGATAGAAATTACTGTACTTTCATCTACTTCCGGACAAATATACCCGTTTTTATATGCAACTTCTGCCAAAGAAACATACAAATCAAGCCGTGCAAGAAGCTCCGCTGTTTTTTGAATGCGATAAATCCCATTGCTGAGCAATTTGCAAAGTCGGTCGAATATTTCATATTCCAAAAGTTGTATGCGTTCCTTCGCGGTATACATGGTGGCTTCCAGGTTTTTAAGCTCTTCCGTAATATAACGTTCGCCGTTTGCAAGCGTTTGTTTGCGAATATAATGCGGCGGAACCTGATCTTTGAATGAATTTGAAACCTCGATGTAATATCCAAAGACTTTATTACTGCCGATCTTAAGAGTCTTAATTCCTGTGGCAGCACGCTCTCTTTCTGCCATATCGGTCAACATCGCTGATCCGTTTTGCATCACGTCACGCAAGTAATCGACATCTTCAGAAAAGCCCTCGCGAACAAATCCACCTTCTCGGACGGAAAATGGTAAATCTTTATCAGCAATTGCAGCGTTAAGCGCATTCACCTCGTTGTTCATCGGGTCCATATCGGAGCAGATATATCGCAGTTCTTCGCTGGATGCATCGCGGAGTAAGCGCTGTATTTTCGGAACCGCTGCAAGCGTATCGGCAATACTGCGTAAATCGCGTGCATTGGCAGTCCCGTAAATAATACGCGTCATCAAACGCTCTAAATCAAAAATTTCCTGTAACTGCGTTCCGAGCTCCTCGCGCAGAATCAACGATGCATGCAATTCCTTAACAGCGCTTTGCCTGCGTAAAATCTGCTTGACATCCGTCAGCGGCATCTGCAGATCGGAACGGAGAAGCCGTGCTCCCATAGCAGTTTTCGTACGGTCAAGTACCCATAAAAGGGATCCGCGCTTTTCTCTTTGCCGCATAGTTTCACAAAGTTCCAGATTGCGTCTGGAATTGACATCAATTTCCATATATTGCCCCGCAGAATACACATGCAGTTCATGAATATAGGAAAGGTCACAACGTGCTGTATTGGCAACATACCGAAGCAACGCACCGACTGTTCGAACTAAAAGATCATCTGCGTTGATCGGTTCAGAAAGAGAGGAAAAATGCGCGTGCATATATTTTTGGCAGACGGTAAAATCAAAAGCCTCCTTTTGTGCGAGGTTCACCACAGCATGTAAACGTTCGGTGCAAAATTGATGAACGCTACCAAGCTGTTCTGCAGTTGCATTTGTGATAAACTCGCGTGGAGTAAATTTGCCAAGCTCGTTGATCAATTGTGCATAAGACGGGTCTGCACTAAACTTTGTAGCACATAAAGCACCTGTTGAAATATCAATAAAAGCAACACCGCAAGATACATCCGAAAGACAGATAGAACAAAGATAATTATTCTGACTTTCCTCCAACATGCTACTTTGCGTAACAGTTCCAGGGGTAATGATACGAACAACGTCTCGTTTAACAAGCCCTTTTGTAGTTGCGGGATCTTCAAGCTGCTCGCAAATGGCAACTTTATATCCCTTGGCGACCAAACGTGCAATATACCCCTCGGCGGAATGGTACGGAACGCCGCACATCGGCGCCCGCTCTGCTTCTCCGCAATCGCGTCCCGTAAGAGAAAGTTCGAGCTCTCGGGAGGCAAGCTTTGCGTCGTCATGAAACATTTCATAAAAATCTCCCAGACGAAAGAAAAGAATATATCCGGGATACTTCTCTTTCAGGGCGTAATACTGCTGCATGAACGGTGTCGTTGCCATAAGGACCCCTCCGCTTCTCGTAATGGATTGGTGTTAATAAAAGAGTGGATTAGTGATGTCCACAACTGCCGCCGCAGTTGCTGCAATCGTGTGTGCAGGGATGCTTGCCGGTAATCTGAAAGGTAATTTCACCGTTGACTTCCTGCATCAGTGTATTGACTGCCTCGGTAGCCTCATTATAGGAAACGTAAACAGGGTTTTGCACAATCTCGTCATACAGCGTCTGAATTCTGCTTTCGATGGCCGCAATCATTTCTCGATCCTGCTCGGGAGCACGATATGCGTCGGTTAAAGCTTGTGACTGTGCGTTGTACTCCGCAATTTTTGCTTGCAATGCCTCGTCTTTTTCGTATTGGTCCGTTACATCGTGCATACGCTGCACGCGTATATCTTCTTTAATTTTTTGCCCCAACTGTGTGGCAAGCTCCATAATTTCCATTTGAGAATTCCCTTTCTGTATATCATTTTAAAAATATTCAAAAAACAACGAATGCATCCGTTTTATTCATAAACTCTTTTTAGAACCTTCGACTTCAGCAAATAATGCAAAGAAAGATGCATCTGTGATTTGCATGGACACGGTTTTTCCAATGAGTTCCGGTGCTGCAGGAAAATGCACAAGCTTATTACCCTGTGTTCTGCCGGAATAAATACTAGGATCTGTTTTACTTTCCCCTTGCACAAACACCGCAAGTGTTTTACCGATCAATTCACGGTTTTTAGCAAGAGAAATTGCGTTTTGCAGCTCTGTCAATCGCGCAAAACGCTCTTTTTTTACTTCCGGAGGGATTTGATCAGGATATTCCGCTGCCGGCGTACCATGCCGTTTAGAATATAAAAAGGTAAAAACAGAATCAAAGCGCACCGCACGCAGTACTGCAAGTGTTTGCAAAAAATCCTCTTCGCTCTCTCCAGGAAACCCGACAATTATATCAGTTGATAGCGTAATATCCGGCATTTTTTGTCGCAATGCATCTACCAATGCAAGATATGAAGCGGCTGTATATTTTCGGTTCATTCTTTGTAAGACCGCATCGCTGCCCGATTGTAAGGGCAAGTGAAATTGCTTCGCAATTTTTCCCTCTTTCGCCATACAATCGATCAAGGCCGCCGAAGCGTCTTTGGGGTGACTTGTCATAAAGCGAACGGTAAAATCGCCGTTGATCCGACAAATGCGGTGCAATAATGTAGGAAAATCCGGGCAATCTTCGCCCCTATATGAATTAACATTCTGCCCCAAAAGTGTAATCTCTTTGCATCCGCTTTGCACAAGCTGCTCCACCTCGCTGAGAATTTGTGCTGCGTTTCTACTTCGTTCACGGCCCCGCACATACGGCACCACGCAATAGGTGCAGAAATTATTGCAGCCGTACATGATACTCACCCAAGCCTGTGTTTGAGATTGCCGATGCACCGGCAACCCCTCTGCCAACTTATGTGGTGCTTCATCCGTATACAAACAACGGTGATGTTTCGTCATGGTTTCCCATAAAATCTGCGGAAAACGATAAAGCAAGCTTGTACCGAATAAAAAATCAACATACGGATATTTGTTTTTAATATCACTTTGCCGGTGCTCTTGAGAAACCATACAACCGCAAACGCCGATTAACAAAGAAGGCTTTTGCGCCTTCAGATGCTTAAACTGCCCCGTTATAGACAGTGCTTTTAGTTCAGCGTGTTCGCGAACTGCACAGGTGTTGACAAGAAGAAGATCGGCCTGTTGCGGATCCTGCGTCGGCTGGTATCCCATTTCGCACGCCATTCCTAACAGCCGCTCACTGTCTGCTTCATTCTGCTGGCACCCAAAGGTTTCAATGTAGACATACATCTGGCGTTCTTCGCGCGACAAAATATCTTTCAGTTGTGTGGTATATGCATGCTGCTGCTCCATTTCCTGTGCAGAAACAAAAACCGTTTTTTCCGTTTTTTCTCTCATCGGCTCTCATCTTTCTGGTTCGTAATATTCACATTATTTATTTTATTATACCGTAAAATGCATGTAACTGTCAATAATTCGACTACGTTTTCTGTTTGTACTTGTTTTTAATATTTCATTCAAATACACTTCATGAAAAACTTACATCTGGGTTGGATTGACAATATGTTTGTTTTGTGATATTATTCAGAATACATGGGGAGTAGTTTACGTTATTTTACGTTCCAATGTCAACATCACGCGGCACTTTCTAGGGCCGATGGCTTGGATGAAAGAACGAGACCGTGTGCGGCGATCACTGCACGCGGTCTTTTTTATTTCGCTGCCAGGTGTCGTAAGATCATTTTCGAAAGGTAAAAGCACATGAAAGAATATTTAAGTTCCAAAGAAGCCGTTTTGCATGCATTAGAAAGCAATGAAGCTGACGGTCTCCGCTCTGAACAAACACTTGAACGATTAGAGCGTGATGGAAAAAACAAACTATCCGAAGGAAAGAAAACATCGTTATTCGCTCGGCTCTTGGCACAGATTTCCGATCCTATGGTATTGGTTCTGATCGCAGCAGCTGCCGTTTCTGCGGTTACATCGGCTTTAAACGGTGAATCCTTTGCAGATGTGTTTATCATTTTGGCCGTAGTGATTATTAACACGGTTTTGGGGGTAGTACAGGAAAGCAAAGCTGAAAAAGCCATCGACGCGCTCAAAGAAATGGCGGCAGCTACTTCCAAGGTACTGCGTGACGGCAGCTTGCACACCATTAAAAGTGAAGAGCTCGTCCGCGGCGACATTGTTTTGCTGGAAGCAGGTGATGCCATTCCCGCAGACGGCAGACTAATCGAATGTGCAAGTTTAAAAGTTGAAGAAGCGGCGTTGACCGGCGAATCGGTTCCAAGTGAAAAGATTTCAGATGTGTTACAATCCGCCCGGGGACAAGATGTTCCTCTCGGTGATCGTAAAAACATGTGCTATATGGGGAGTTGTGTCGTATACGGACGCGGTAAAATGATTGTAACTGCCACTGGCATGCAAACTGAAATGGGGAAAATCGCAACCGCACTCACGCAGGCACATGATGGTAAAACCCCTCTGCAGAAGAAGCTGGCACAACTCAGCCGGGTTTTAACCTGGCTGGTATTGGGAATCTGTGTTGCCATGTTTGTGTTTAGCCTTCTGCGCAGCGGTAAATTTGATGCTGCCTCCGTTTTAGATACCTTTATGCTAGCCGTCAGCCTTGCAGTCGCAGCAATCCCGGAAGGATTGGCTGCCGTAGTAACGATTGTACTGTCAATGGGCGTTACGAAGATGTCAAAGCAAAATGCAATTATCCGCCGCCTGACTGCCGTGGAAACTCTGGGATGTACGCAGGTTATCTGTTCTGATAAAACCGGTACCCTGACGCAAAATAAAATGACTGTGGTGGCGCATGAAGCAGCAGATGAGATGCTTTTGGCACGAGCAATGGCCTTGTGCTCAGATGCGAAACCCGGAGCAGACGGAAAAGCGGTTGGCGAACCGACAGAGTGTGCACTCGTGGAGTATGCAAACTCGCTGCAACTTAATAAGACGGAAATGGAACAGAGAACACCGCGTGTCGGAGAAGCACCGTTTGACTCCATGCGCAAAATGATGACAACCGTACACGCAGATAACGGCGCTTTTGTCCAATATACAAAAGGAGCGCCGGATGCATTGCTTCGCTGCTGCACAAAGATCCTTACAAAGGATGGCGTTGTTCCCCTGGAATCCGAACAACGCGATGCGGTTTTATCCAAAAATACAGAGTTTGCTTCACGCGCCTTGCGTGTGCTTGGGTGTGCTTATACGGAATATGCGCAGCTACCCAATTCATATGAAGCAAACGCGCTGGAACATGATTTGATTTTTATCGGCCTTGTCGGAATGATTGATCCGGTACGCCCAGAAGTAACTTCTGCCGTGCAAGAATGTATTGCAGCAGGCATGCGGCCGATCATGATTACAGGAGATCACAAAGACACAGCTGTTGCAATTGCTAAATCATTAGGGATTCTCTCTGATCCGGAACAAGCAATTACCGGCTCGGATATTGAGCAATACAGTGATGAAGAATTTGAAAAGGTCGTAGACAAATATTCCGTATACGCACGCGTACAGCCGGAACATAAAGTTCGCATTGTCAATGCATGGAGAAAACGAGGCTGTGTAACTGCTATGACCGGAGATGGCGTAAACGACTCTCCGGCAATCAAAAGTGCGGACATCGGCATTGGAATGGGGATTACCGGTACGGATGTTACCAAAAATGTTGCCGATATGATTCTTGCCGACGATAATTTTGCAACGATTGTTTCTGCTGTTGCGGAAGGGCGCCGCATATTCGATAACATTTGCAAGTGTATCCAATTTTTGCTTTCTTCGAATTTAAGTGAAGTGCTCAGTATTTTCACAGCAACCTTGCTTGGTTTTACCATTCTCAAGCCGGCGCATATTCTCTTTGTTAACCTTGTTACAGATTCACTCCCCGCACTGGCGCTCGGCGCAGAAAAAGCCGAAGCGGATATTATGCGCCGCCGTCCGCGTCGCAGCGACGAAGGAATATTTGCAAACGGGCTTGGTTGGAATGTGGCATATCAGGGCGTTATGATTTCCGCACTTACCCTCGCAGCATATTTCATCGGGCACTTTATGGAAGCAGGAAGGTTTGAAATAACCCAAAGCGCAGACGGTATGACTATGGCATTTTTAACAATGTCCTTGGCAGAAGTATTTCATGCATACAATATGCGCTCACACGACTCCATTTTTCGCCTCAGAACAAAAAACCCTCTTTTACTTCTTACTATGCTAATCTCTCTGCTTCTCACCGCAGCCGTAATATATGTACCCGGCTTAAATACCCTGTTTGGGTTTGAGCATATCAGTTTTGCCGAATATGCAGTTGCGCTGGCCCTGGCGATTTCAACGATACCGATTGTGGAACTTGGCAAGTTGTTGCAGCGAACTCGTAAGAATCACAAGAACTAGAAATAACACGTTGGAGGTAATATGTACCGCACTGTAATTTTTGACATGGATGGAACCATTTTAGACACACTTTCAGATTTAACAGACAGTTTAAACCATGCATTAACTGTTTTCGAAATGCCACAGCGCACCACTGAAGAAGTACGGCGTTTTCTCGGCAACGGAATTCGCGCCCTTGTGGAATGTGCCGTTCCTGCCGGAACTCCGATTGCAAAAACGGACGAGGTGTTCTCCTTTTTTGCAGCATACTACCCTAAGCATTGCCAGATTCGCACCGCACCGTATACAGGCATTGTGCCTCTTTTACAAACTTTAAAGGAACACGGCGTGCAAACAGCCGTTGTTTCCAACAAGGTAGACAGTGCTGTGCAAATTTTGTGCGATACCTATTTTGCGGGATTGTTTGATTATGCTGTCGGAGAAAAAGAGGGAATTCACAAAAAACCATCTCCGGAGGGCGTTTTGCATATCATGGAAACTTTGCATGCCCAAACGGCACAGACAGTATATATCGGAGATACCGAGGTCGATGCCCAAACGGCGCAAAACGCCGGGATTGACTGCGTTTTGGTATCCTGGGGCTTTCGTGATCCGTGTCAACTGGAACAGCTACCTGCAAAATATCGTGTATCTACTACAGCGGCACTGCAACAAATCCTGTTGCCTGCATGAACAAAATAGAGCAAAATAGAATGGGATATGCAACCCTGCGGGCTTGTTGTCTGTGTCATACAGGCAACAAGCCCATGTGTTTGTTTTCTAAATAGAGTAGCGATGAAATCATTGAGATATCGCCATACTGACTTGGTTTGCTCCGATATCATTCTTTTCACCAACTTTTGATATCGATTGTTCCCTTTTAATAAAAAACACCCCATTTCTTCGCAAATATGACTGCATATTTACAAAGAGAAATGGGATGCAGTTTTCCATTGCACGGAAAATACAAAGTGGTACACAAGCATATTAAATGACGTGCGTCCTATTTCAAACAAAAAATCACTTTGCTGGTTTGGCTGCCACTGCCCTGTTATCGGCAGAACATTTGCTGCTTTTTCAGTATTTGCGGTAAAGCTTCTGCAGGCACGGCGCCTTGCAAATCTTTGCCGTATCGAATCAGTTCACGCACATATGAAGAACTTATATACGAATACGCAGCACGAACCGGCAACAAGACCGTTTCGCAGTCACAGAGATGGTTGTTAATTTGCGCAAGAGAGATTTCATAGTCAGCATCCATCCCGTTGCGAATACCGCGCACCAACACACCATCCACGGATTTTACATAATCGGCAAGCAGGCCGTCCCATTTTTCAACATGTACCCGGCAAAGCGATTGCACCGATTGCTTTGCCATTACAAGCCGTTCCTCCGCTGTAAAAAGATAGTGCTTTTCCGCATTGTTACAAACCAGCAGCACTACATCTTCAAACATAGCACAGGTACGCATACATAAATCCAAATGTCCGATTGTAATTGGATCAAAGCTGCCGGCAAGTACTGCCTTTTTCACCATTTACACATCCTCCTGCTTAGAAAGATAAAATAGATACATTCTGCCATAATGCGAGACTTTTGCAATACGAAAAACAGACAGTAACGGATCCTGCGGCTCCAGCAAAACAGATTGTTCGCTCTCACAGATAATTTTTCCGGTCGGTGCCAAAATATTTGCTCGTGCCAAGTTGCGTAGAACATCTGTGAGCATATGGGCACCAAACGGTGGATCCAAATATATAAAATCAAACTTTTCGCGTCCGGCAGCACTGCGCAAATATTCTATATATGTGCAATTGCAAATACGGCAACGGTCAAAGAGTTTGGTGTGCTGCGCATTATTTTTTATGATCTTAATTGCCTCGACGTTGTTATCCACAAATACAGAAAGTGCTGCGCCGCGGCTAATTGCCTCCAAGCCGATTTGTCCACTACCGGAAAACAGGTCCAGAAAACGTGTTTGCGGCAAGTCAAAATGAATGGAACTAAAAACCGCTTCTTTTATGCGCTCAGCTGTTGGTCTGGTAACGAGTCCTGGAAGTGTTTCAAGTTTCGCGCCTCGTGCGCAACCAGTAATAATTCTCATGTAGTTGTGCTTCCACCCTTCTGCTGAAAATATGCGACAACTGCCGCACTATCTTGCTTGCTGATGCCGGGAACCGATGCAATTTCTTCTTCGTTCGCATTTCGCAGAGCCCCTAAAGAGCCGAAATGCCTGAGAAGTCGTTTGGCTTTGGCATCCCCTATGCCGCGAATCTCAGTCAAAGAAGAATGCCGCAAGGTTTTCTGCTTTGCAGCACGCATGCGTCCTACACTGTATCTGTGCACTTCTTCCTGAATACGATATATCAATGAAAAAACAGAGGATTCATTAGCAATATTTATTTCATGATCTCCATCTGTCAAAGTTCTTGTCTTGTGAAAATCATCTTTTACCATGCCAAATACCGGAAGCTGAATCCCTGCCTGCCGCATTCCTTCCAATGCAGCACTAACCTGCCCAGCGCCACCGTCAACCAGCAGCAGATCAGGTGCCTGCTTGGAAAAAGAAGAATCCTTGTTTTGTAAATGCAGCATTCGCCGCCGGATCGCCTCGCGCATAGATGCGAAATCATCGGCATGTGTAGTTTCCGTGATACGAAATGTTCGATATTCTGCCTTACAAGGCTTTCCATCACAAAAAACTACCATGCCCGCTGTAATATGCTCGCTCCCGTAGTTTGAAATGTCAAACGCCTCAATTCTCTGCGGCATCGCTTCTAACTGTAAAAGACTTGCAAGCCGTATCAAAACCGTTTCATTTTTTTCAGCTTCCCGTCGAAACAAAGCTGCCTGCTCTGCCGCATTTTCTTTTGCCATGGCACATAAAGCTCTCGCATCACCGCGTCTTGGGACACGGATATACACGCGCCGCTTGGCTTTTTCAGACAGCAACTGGCTAAGCAGTTGCATATCTTCTCCAAACAAATCGTCTGTCAATAAGATTTCGCGCGGTAAATCCTCTCGTGCGGCATAGTATCCGAGCAAAAAGGATGCAATTCCGTCTTTCTCCAAAATACTATCCGCGCCAAATCGGAAGGCTGTATGATCTGTCAGCACACCTCCGCGAACGGTAAACACGGATATCACCGAACAAAAAGTATCGCTGTAAGAAGCGAATACGTCTTGATTGGAATCCGGTGCAGCAATCACTTTTTGTTTTTGCCACAGAGCATTTAAAGCCCGGATACGGTCTCTGTATTTTGCTGCTGCTTCAAACGAAAGCTGTGCGGCACTTTGCTCCATAGCGTGCTGCAGCTCTGCTTGCAAGTTTCTGAAATTTCCGCGCAATACCTCTGCAGCTGCCAGCGCATTCTCATGATATTCCTCTTGTGACACCAGCCCAGTACAGGGTGCACAACATTGTCCGATTTGTGCATATAAACACGGCCGGACTTTTCCGAAATCCCGCGGAAACACATGGCGACAACTTTGTAAATGAAAACTCTTAGTAAGTGTGCGAATAATTGACCATACGGCAGAGGTACCAGAATACGGGCCAAAATAACGTGCCCCGTCATCTACCCGTTTGCGTACCATATCAAGCGTCGGATACGACTGGTGTAAATCCAGCCGTATATAGGGATAGTTTTTATCGTCCTTGAGTCGGATATTATACTTAGGTGCGTGTAACTTGATCATTGCATTTTCAAGCGTTAGCGCTTCCATCTCGGAGTCCGTCAAAATATAAGAAAAGTCACTGACTTTTGAAAGCATGCGTACGGTCTTGGGGGTATGTTCTGCCGCCGGTTGAAAATAAGAGCTGACACGATTTTTCAGCGCCTTCGATTTTCCAACGTAAATGATATCCCCCGCTGCATCCTGCATCAAATATACACCGGCAGAAAGCGGCAGTTCATTCGCTTTTTGCAATAACTGCGCATGCGTCATTTCGATTGTGCACTCCTTTCCGCACAAAAGGATTCAGCATAAAAAAACAGCCCACATATGCAGCGCAGGCGAAAACGTCCCCACCGGACCATCCGTCTTTTCCAGCGTATGTAAGCTGTTCAAAATGATAAAGCAACTCAGTCGCCAAACCCGGTGGAAACAAGCTCCTCAAGACCGTTCAGCGCCTCAACCTCATCCTGCCCGTCCGCAATCAATGTGATCTGCATGCCTTGCGTAACCCCTAGGGAAAGAACCCCTAATAGGCTTTTTGCATTGACGCGTCTATCATCTTTTTCAACCCAAATTGAACTTTTGTAGGAATTTGCTTTCTGAATAAAAAACGTTGCAGGTCTGGCGTGCAGACCAACATTGTTCTGAATGGTAATATTGCGAGATATCATGGTATTTCTCCTATTCCTCGTTTTACGCGTCTTTTTTTCATATGCACGAATCCAACTATTAAACACATGTATTATAACAAGGGATGCGTTTAAAATCAATACTTTTCTTAAATTTCTTGAAAATAATTTTTGAAATATAGCGAAAAAAAGGGGGCAATACCGTTCTTTGGCAGGCAAATTTACAAAATTGGACTTTTCAGGAACCGCTCGGTATGGTATAATGACAATCACATAGAAGAAAACGCTGGAGTAAAAAAACAATGACAAAAAAAACACTCCCTGCCGAATACGGCGACCAAAGTATCACTTCTTTGCGCGGTGCAGACCGTGTACGCAAACGGCCTGCCGTCATGTTCGGCTCAGACGGTATTGAGGGATGCGAGCATTCATTTTTTGAAATTTTATCCAACGCAGTAGATGAAGCACGTGAAGGATTTGGCAATGAAATTCTGATTACGGTCGGCAAAGACCATTCCTTACGCGTTGAAGACTTTGGTCGAGGTGTTCCGCTGGATTACAATGAAGCAGAAGGCAGATATAACTGGGAGCTTGTATACTGTGAACTATATGCAGGTGGAAAGTATAACAACAACAGTTCGGATTCCGCTTATGAGTATTCACTGGGGCTCAACGGCTTAGGAGCTGCTGCCACACAATATGCTTCTGCGCATATGACAGTGCAATCTTTTCACCATGGTAAAGTATACGAGATGCGCTTTGAGAACGGTGAGCCGTGCGGCGAAATGCAGGTACGGCAACAGGAAAAAAAGGACAAAAAGTCTGGCACAGTGGTTTTCTGGCTACCGGATCTATCTGTCTTTACAGATATTGCAATACCGCGTACTTATTTTTTAGATGTTTTGAAAAAACAGGCAATTGTTAATGCAGGACTTCGCTTTTCCCTCTCATTTGAGCAGGCTGACGGCACTGTGCTGCATGACGATTTTCTATATCCAAAAGGCATTGCGGATTATGTCAGTGAAATTGCCGGTGACAATTCTCTGACAAAACCCGTTCTATGGCAAATGGAAGGAACCGGCCGCGACCGTGTGGATAAAAGCGATTATAAACTGAAAGCATCGATCGCATTTTGCTTTTCTAACGCGGTCAATATGCTTGAATATTATCACAATTCAAGCTTTTTGGAGCATGGTGGATCCCCTGATAAAGCGGTACGAACTGCATTTACTTTCGCTATCGATCAATATCTGAAAAATAACGGGAAATACAATAAAAACGAATCCAAAATTACATTTGCCGATATTGAGGACAGCCTAATCCTGGTTATCAACAGTTTTTCCACAATGACTTCGTATGCAAATCAGACAAAAAAAGCCATTTCCAATCCGTTTATTGCGCAAGCGTTGACCGATTTTTTAAAGCATTCTCTGGAGATTTACTTTGCAGAAAACCCACAACAGGCAGATGCCCTCTCCATGCAAGTGCTGGTTAATAAACGTAGTCGGGAGACAGCGGAAAGTACCCGTATCAACATCAAAAAGAAACTCACCGTGACTATCGATGCAGCTAATCGTGTTGAAAAATTCGTCAACTGCCGCTCAAAGGATCCAAATCTGCGCGAGTTGTACATCGTTGAAGGTGATTCTGCGCTAACCTCCTGCAAACTGGGACGTGCCGCTGAATTTCAGGCAATCATCCCGGTACGCGGCAAAACATTGAACTGTTTGAAAAGCAGCTACGATAAAATTTTTAAAAGTGAAATTATTGTGGACTTGCTACGCGTAATCGGATGCGGGGTTGAAGTAAAAACAAAATCCAAAAGTGATATGGCGGTGTTTGATCTGTCTTTGTTGCGCTGGTCGAAAATAATCATATGTACTGACGCCGACGAAGACGGATATCAAATCCGAACTCTTCTGCTTACACTGTTTTATCGCCTTTTACCGACGCTGATTCGTATTGGCAAAATTTATATAGCAGAGTCGCCCCTGTATGAGCTTACCTGCAAGGATCAAACTTTTTTTGCCTACAATGAAGAAGAAAAAGCAGCATACATTACACAGTTTGGTAACGCAAAATATACCATACAGCGTTCCAAAGGACTGGGAGAAAATGAGCCGGAAATGATGTGGCAAACAACAATGAACCCTGTAACACGGCGATTGATCCAGGTATGCCAGGCAGATGCTGCCGCTACTTCACGTATCTTTGAGACTTTGCTCGGTGACGATTTGGAAGGAAGAAAATCTTTTATTGCATTGCACGGCAGCGAATATGTGAAAGAGGCTGACATTTAAAGAGGAAGGAGTTTTCCACATGGCAAAGAAAAAAAAGGCAGAGGTCGCCACACAAAATCTTCCGCCTCGCCCGCCGATTCAGCAACCCATTGTCGATACCATTGAAAAAAATTATATGCCCTATGCAATGAGCGTAATCATTTCGCGCGCCATTCCAGAGATTGACGGGTTTAAGCCTGCACACAGGAAATTACTGTACACAATGTATAAGATGGGGCTGCTCACCGGGCACCGTACAAAAAGTGCAAATGTTGTCGGGCAAACTATGCGTCTAAATCCACATGGAGATGCGTCAATTTATGAGACTATGATGCGTTTGACGCGCGGCTATGAGGCTCTGCTGCATCCGTTCGTTGATTCCAAAGGAAGCTTCGGAAAACAATATAGTCGCGACATGGCATGCGCTGCCTCGCGCTATACAGAAGTGAAATTAGACGCTTTTTCTGCTGAACTTTTCCGTGGCATAGATAAAAATGCCGTGGATATGGTAGATAACTATGACAGCACAATGCAAGAGCCCGTTCTTCTGCCGACCTCTTTCCCAAACATTCTTGTAACCCCCAATCTCGGCATCGCCGTTGGTATGTCCAGTTCCATCTGTCCATTCAATCTCGCAGAGATCTGTGACGGAACTATCGCGCTGTTGCAAAATCCGAATCTCACTATTTCTGAATTAATGGAGAAAATTCTTGCACCGGATTTTCCGGGCGGCGCTTCCATCATTTATAATAAGAGTCAAATGCACGACGTTTTTCGCACAGGACAGGGACAAATCCCACTGCGTGCGAAATATCGGTATAACAAAGATGCAAACTGCATTGAGATTCTTGAAATTCCCTATTCGACATCGGTAGAACTTATTATAAAACGAATATCTGAACTGATTAAAGACGGAAAGCTGCGCGAAGTAACGGACTGCAGAGACGAAATTGATCTTTCGGGTTTTATGCTGACACTTGATCTAAAGCGCGGCACAGACCCGGATTTACTCATGGCAAAGCTATATAAGCTGACGCCATTACAGGACAATTTTTCCTGCAATTTTAACGTGTTAATCGGTTCAACACCGCGTCAAATGGGTATTTTAGAAATTTTACAGGAATGGATTTCTTTTCGTATCGGGTGTTTGCGCAGAGAGTTGGCATTCGAACTGGGCAAAAAAAAGGATAAGCTTCATCTTTTGTTGGGCCTTGGGAAAATATTGCTTGATATTGACCGCGCCATTGCCATCATTCGCGGTACACAAAACGATGCCGATGTCATTCCGAATCTGATGCGCGGCTTTGATATCGATGAAGTGCAAGCAAATTTTATCGCAGAAATTAAACTGCGAAACCTTAACCGGGAATATATACTCAACCGTATTCGAGAAATAGAAGATCTGCAAACAGAGATTGCTTCTTTAGAAAAAACGATTGCAAGTGATACGCTGATCAAAAAAGAAATAGCTAAACAACTGACAACCATCAAACAGACATATGCAAAACCGCGACGCAGCGACTTAATTTATCCACAACAAATCACGCAATACGATGAAAGCGAGCATGTAGAAAACTACAACTGCCGTATTTTATTAACGCATGAGGGATATTTCAAAAAAATTACACTGCAGTCATTGCGAGGCAGCGATGAACAAAAACTCAAGGAAAACGATTTCATCGTTTTCTCTGAGGAGACGGATAACCTACCGCAGCTACTGTTTTTTACAGATCGCGGACAAGTTTATAAAGCTTGGCTGCGGGATTTTGACTGTGTCAAAGCCTCTTCTTTGGGCGATTATATTCCGGCGAAACTCAATTTTGAAGATGGCGAACGCGTGGTTGGCATGAAAAGTGTCAGTGCCTATACAGACGATGGCAATTTCACCTTTATATTCAGCAACGGCAAAGGCGTGCGAATCTCCATGCGGCAGTACGAAACAAAATCCAATCGGCGAAAGCTTACAAGTGCTTTTTCTTCAGCTTCTGCCTGCGTAGGCGCCTTCTATACGGAGCAAGCAACTGATATTTTACTTATTTCCGATCAAAACCGTGCCATGCTACTTTCATCTGATAAAATTCCACTGAAGGCAACCAGAACTGCAGGTGGTGTACAACTTATGACCCTAAAAGGCACTCACACCGTAGTATACGCATTGGCCGAGGCGAACAAATATCATCAAAATTTGCAACAGATACAACAATACAAAAAGAATAAGATTCCATCTGCCGGCTCTCCTTTTACGGAAACGGTTGAATAATCTATAGGAGGTTTCTCATGGAAAGAAAACGCATTTTAATACCGTTGATTTCTTTGCTCATCGCAGCTATACCGACACTTTTTGCAGTGCGTTCCGTTGCAGAACAGATATCCGGAACGGATCTTCTGGTAACGGAAAGTTATGTAGAACAAGCCGTCACATTTCAGCCCGTGTTTGTGCCTACAGGGAAAACACTGAGCGGAAAATGCGAGTTCATTCTCCGCAGCGGTACTGCGACAGCCTATTGCCCCGGAACTGACGGCATCGCCGATATGACCGCAGGAATGGACATTCAGAATGGTGTGGCCATACAATACAACCATTCTTGCAATATTCCAAGAGATGATGGAAGAGGCGTAACCGTGCAGCGGGGTGCATGGTTTATGCTGCGCGGCAGTTACCGCATTTCAGATTAAGGCCCAATATAGAAAGGCGAGCAGAAAGCATGAAAAAAAGAACCCCTTTTGTACGGATTATGGCAATTTTTCTTGCTGTTTTGATGCTGCTTGGCGGCGTCATCCTGATTCTTCAGCTTTTCCCGCTGCAAAGCTATGCAATGAGCGCAGAAGAGTATGAAGCAAAACAAATACGCGTTGGCTTTGACTATGGTACAAACGGCGTTGTTCCTGCCTTTACACTTTCCAGTAGTACCGGATTTGTCATAGGAAATACCGGAAGTACCGGGCGGGAATTTTATCCGCTGTATGCACTTGATGCCACTACGATCAGCGCCGCCATTGACGACAATCTCACAGTTAAAAATGGCGAATATGCATCTGCCAATAGCAGCAGTTGCATCATCGGGGGATATCATTTGCAGTTGAGCAACACGTATTCTTCTGCACAAGATGTTCGCGCAGCAATCGATACACTCCGTGCAACATTGCAAGAAAAAGGCCTATACAATGCCTTAATTTATCCCTTTCCTGCCCGTATTGGGCAAACTTACACAATCCGCATCGGTGACTTCGGATCCGCAAGCAGCGCCAGCAGCCGTATCGCTGCATTGCAAAATGCAACCGGCGCGCAGCTACAAGTTGTCGCTCCGGACAGCACAATCGTGAGCTATATCAACAAAGACAAAAATGTTGTGCTTTTTGAGTTTTCAACAAATGACGGAATTTACAGCGCGGTGCAAAGTGCAAGTGGCGGCTCCATGCAGCGCACAAGCGGCCGCAGCTATGCGGGAAATATTGAATTTGCACGTTCTTATGGTCTTTTACGGGTTGTCAACATCGTGCCGATTGAAACTTATGTGGAAGGTGTGCTCCCATATGAGGTAAGCAATACATGGCCTGTGGAATCGCTGAAGGCCTTTGCCATTTGCGTGCGTTCTTACGCGTTCGCTACCGGCAAACACAAGGGATACGGCATCGATCTTTGCAACGACACCTGCTGTCAAGCTTACCGCGGTACCGGCTCTGTCAATGCAGCAGTTCGTACTGCGGTTCAGCAGACAAAAGGAATCGTTATGACATACGGCAATACAATTTGTACGGCAATGTATACTGCTGTCAGTGGCGGCTGCACCGTGGATGCATTTGATTTGTACGGTTTATCGGATGTACCCTATATGAAAGCTGTGCAAACACCATGGGAGGAGTATGAGCAACATCCCAAAGGCCTTTGGACAGATACTGTCAGCGGGCACGATTTATATGTATATTTGCGCGATGTCAAGGGATGCACCGAGTTTACGAACGATATTGTAGACATTCGCATTAACAAGCTTGCAAACAATTCAACATATGTCAACTCTATTACCATCCGCGATGCTGACGGACATGAAAAAACCGTTAATTATACATACCGCGTATATACCATGCTGGCACGCTATACTAACTGTGCAAATTTTGTGATATATCACAATGGAGAGCTGCGGGGGGGGGCTTTCGGTTATCCTATCCATACAGCGCAAGGAATACAAATGCTTTCCCCAAATGCAGACGGTAGCTTACAAATACGTACCGCGAATGAAGTACTGACCGTTGACGGCTCAGCGCTTTTTGCACGCAGTGCCACAGATGAAATCATGCTAATTCCGTCCGAAAATCAAATTCCGCAAATCGGAATAGACGCTATGAATGCTGCTAACACAAATGAGTTTGTCTTTATCGGAAAAGGATGGGGGCATGGATGTGGGCTGTCACAATGGGGTGCACTGAATTATGCACAGCGCGGTGCAGACTATGTAACCATTCTGCGTGCTTACTTTACCGATATTCAACTGGAAAAGTATACCGATTTTATAAACCGTATCGGAGGCTGACATGCGCTCTGATATCATTCTTTGCTGTGCAGACCTGTCCTTTTCCCGTATGCTCGTTTTAGAACTCGAAGAGTTACATTTGTCTGTACGTCATTACACCATGTTACCGGACCGATTACCTGATCTCATAAAAAAAATATCACTGCTGATTGCAGATACCGACTTACAGGATGTACGCTTAAGCAATGCATTACAGCTTGCGGAAGAGTATGCAGTCCCCGTTATTTTGTTCGGCCGGGAATTGTCCCCGCCGGAAAAACTGCGCTTAACCATCCCTACGCAAAACAAAGAAGAGGACACACCGCTTTTTTTACACCGGCCTTTCCTAATAGAGGAATTCTTATCTTGCATCGGAAAGATACTTGCCGATTGCTCTCAGCCACAGCTTCTTTCCACAGTCGCGCCTGCACTATCTGCAATGCAGGCTGCGCCAGTTGAAAGAATTCGCTTTGCACACGATACCAAATCCGTATATTTTGACGAAGATGAAGTACATCTTACCCGCCGCGAATATGCACTTCTGCTATATTTGTGTCAGCATAAAGGACGCGTTGTTGGGCGGAAGGAGCTTTTACGAGCCGTCTGGCATGACGACACACATGATCCGGGAATTGTCAATGTTTACATACGATATCTGCGTGCTAAAATTGACGATGTATATCAGGTGCGTCTAATTTGCAATGTACGCGGCACGGGATACTTGATTCACAATTCATAAAACAAACATATGCAATGTTTGCGATTACAGCAAAGCCTTACGTTTGCGCTGAACAGCGCTGCAAACGCAAGGCTTTGCTGTCTTATTTTGACTGATCAGAACTGATACGTTCCAGTTCTTTTTCTCCCTTCCAAAGGTAACTGAAATGCACCTCTGTTCCGTTACGAATGCGGCGAAAGTTTTCTACATGCCGGTATAAAATCGCGCCTGTGGCAAGCAAAAGTGCACATGTGCCAAGCAGGCTCCTGCTCTGCCATCCATATACAAATGTGAAAGCAACCGAGGCAGTCACAGGAACCATGCACAAGTAGTCGCTAAGTAAAACCAAAACCAATTCAGCGCAAAGAAAAATTAAAAATATCTTCCAATCATACGACAAAACTACACCTCCCAGCGCCGCTAATCCTTTTCCGCCACGGAACTGCATATAAAAAGGGAAAATATGTCCTAAAATACAGCTGACAGCTGTCAATATAAACGCCATTGCAAAAGTATCAAGTAGACCCCTCATGAATTGGGTAATAAAAATTGCCTTTCCGATATCAAACAGCGCCGTAAAAATACCAATTCCCTTTCCCATAGTAATTACGGCGTTTGACGCCCCTGCATTACCGGATCCTTTGGTACGAATATCAAACCCTCGCATACGCGCAATGAAATATGCCGGATTTATGCAGCCTGTCAAATATCCTGCAAGGATACAAAAAATACCATATACAATTGTCTCCATACCAATCTCCATGTTTATAATATATTTAATTTATTTATAAATTGTCCGGTCCAAAGCTATCGGGCAGCAATTCCCCAAGCGTATAAATACAATATATTTGCGCAGAGAAAGCCGTCAAAATGACAAAATCATCTGAACAAAATTCTCGCATAAATTGCCTGCAGACACCACAAGGCGGCGTTGGTGGATTTGCAGGAACACCATGTTTCCCACCACACACAGCAATCGCCTTGAAATTCTTTTGGCCGTCGCAAATTGCTTTGGTAAATGCAGCACGTTCTGCACATATCGTTGGAGTGAAAGAAGCGTTTTCAATGTTTGAACCGGTATAAACAGAGCCATCATCGCATAAAAGCGCTGCGCCAACCCAAAAATCCGAGTATGGGGCATAAGCTTTGGGCATTTGTGCAAGTGCAATGTCGATGAGGTTCTCATATATGTCTTTCATGACGATTCCTCCTGCAACAGTATTGTTTTTTGCAACGCAAAAGAATACAGCATCACTTCACTAACCTTCTTCCCTGTCATTTTTTCGCATGCAAGGTGATAATAGGAAAGCTGCGTCGCATATTGCCGGGAGAGTCTACGCGTATACGCCTGCGTATCTTCTCCGATGTGTATACGGTCGGTTTTGTAATCGACAACGGCATAAGTACCGTCCGGCTTTTCAAAAAAGCAATCCACAACCCCCTGCACCAATACCTCCGATTCTGTCAAAGCACTCTGCAAAGGCGCCGTTGTAAGGGTTTGCGCATCCAATAAAACATGAAACCGTTTCTCTCGGTAGACATGCGCAGAAGCAAGTATTCTACGCAATAACTCACTTTTCTGAAATCCTTCTATCCAATCTTCCCGGATACGCTCTGCGTCTTGCTGCGTGATAAAGCCAGACCGAATCAAGCGTTCCTTTTCCGCACGATATCCGCCTTTTTGCAGTGCATAAAAATCGCAAAACTGCAAGAACACATGTGTAGCAGTTCCTGATTTCCGGGCAACCTCTTGTGTTTGTTCAGCAATGAATGCCGGAGTCGGCAGCGTCGTGTCTTCATTGGCAAGATCAACTGCATTCCGGAAAATGGAACTGGCCGTGTCCGTTTGATCCAGAATACCGGGATATAGTTCGGATGCTGAAAGCTTGGCAGGAATTTTTGTCGCTTCCCAATAAGGGTAGCGAAAGGAAAGGCGTCGCTCAACTTCTTGATAATAATATGCCGCTGTCTGCCAAACATGTTGCTGCTTCTTGCTTTCCGTAAGTATCTGCACTGGTACAGGATCGCAAAGAGGAAGCTGTATATTTTGCATAATCTGAGGTGTACGTAAAATCCAACCAATGTGAGTTGTTTCTTCACGCAACAT
Source organism: Eubacteriales bacterium (assembly GCA_034086705.1). Taxonomy (GTDB): domain Bacteria; phylum Bacillota; class Clostridia; order Oscillospirales; family CAG-272; genus UMGS1225. The sequence continues at coordinate 49,996 of JAXDZV010000022.1, forward strand.
TTGCTGTTGTAAAGCTAAAGGTAAGTTTACAGAATCTGCAAGAAGGTTTTGCGGCGCACGCAATGTTGCAGTCATATAGAGCTGCTCACGGGGTCTTGTAAGAGCAACATACAAAATTCTCGCCTCTTCTGCACGCGCTGTACGGCGCGCCGCAAGGCGAACTGCTTCCCGTATCGGTGTTGAATAATAGAAAAATCCGCTTGGGTCACGCAACTGAAATCCAAAACCGAGCGTGCGGTGATATACTAAAGACCGCTTGCTGTCTTCATCGTTAAATTGCTTACCAAGACCACACAAAAAGCATATGGGAAACTCAAGCCCCTTTGCTTGATGCACTGACATAATCCGCACAGCGTCTGCATTTTCAGAAGTTAGTTCCGCCTTAGCGATCTGTTGCTTTTCTTCCATTAAATCCGCAATGTAGCGAATAAAAGATCCAAGGCCTCGGAAGCTGTTTTTTTCAAAGCGACGTGCATATTCGTAAAAAAGGAGAAGATTGGCACGCATTTGTTCCGGCTTGGCAGCAAGACCGTTTTCAAATTCTTCCCGGGCATAAACAATCGACAAAAAACCGGTGTCAGAAAATAGATACCAAATCAGCTCGTCTGCTGGCATGCTAACGCTGCGTGCACGATATTGTGCCAGCTTTTCCAAAAAATATTCTCCCTTAGCAAAACCTGTTTCCTTGGTAAATTGCTCCAACGCCGTTAAAAACGGAAGATCTGGTGCATATTTGCGAATGCAGATCAGTTCATCTAAAGAAATATCAAATAATGGACTTTTTAAAAGAGCACAAAGGTGAATATCCTCGTAGGGATTATTAATGGTATGTAATAGCGAAAGCAAAAGAAGAATTTCACTGTTTTCAAAAAAATCGCCTGCTGCCTGATTGCAACAACGGATGCCGTATTGTTCGAGTTCCTGCTCATACACGCCCGATACGCTTTTATCACTCCGCAGCAAAATCGCAATGTCTCGTGCGCAAATTTTCCTACCATCATCTAAGGTGCCCGTTTGGATCAAATTTGCAATCCGTGCAGCGACATAGGCTGCTTCATCCCTTTGCTCATCGTCTGCATCATCTCGCTTGGTAAACAAGATCAGTTCAGGCGCAGTTTGCACAAATTTCTGGTGCGCAGGAAACATACGCGGAAGGAGTGCATCAGACGAAGGCATATAATGCAAGTCTTTTGAAATAGCGGGAAAAAGCGTTTGGAATACTGTATTGGCAAACTGCAGCAGATGCGCGTCGGAGCGAAAGTTTTGGGAAAGAAATATGGTCCGTCCGTGGTTGCTTGGAATACGAAACCGATTGCGCTGGTGTAAAAAAAGCTCCGGTGTCGCACCTCGAAATGCATAGATGCTTTGCTTAACATCTCCAACCATAAATCGATTATCTTCCGATGCAAAAGAAAGAAAAATTTTTTCCTGCAAAGGGCTGACATCCTGATATTCGTCAATATATATTTCGCGAAATTGCTTTGCCAGTGTACCGGCATACAGTGTTGGCTTTTGAGATGCTGCGTCATATAATGCCTGCAATGCAAATTGCTCAATATCCGAAAAACCGTAAGTCTGCCGCTGATACTTTTCCCGTAAGAGCCTTTCCTCAAACAGCGCAAGCACAGCATGTAGCCCCGCAAGCACCTGTGATGTGATTAGTAGCTGTTGCTGCAACTGTTCACAGGATGGAGCAAAATAACGATCGCGCATTCGTTTAATCAAGGCAGACTGCTTCTCGCGAATCATTTTAAAGGTATCTCCCACTGGCAATGCCTTGCCAGCTGCAACGCGCCCTAAGCGGCAAATAGGCATCGCCAACGCATCTAACAAAGATGCATAGTCCTTTTTTTGCAATGCAGCCAACACAGCTTTCATCCGTTGCAATTCATCAAGCGCGGTGGGTAAATACGCTTTTTGATATGCCGCCTCTGCCGCAAGTGCATCACACAATTCACGGTATAAATCAATATAAACAATAAGCTCTTCCGTGCAAACATCGCACAAATATGTTCCAAACCCGGTGCTTAAAAAGGTGCCTGCCGTAACCAGCGCCAATGCACAACTTTCTTCTTGCAAAACTGCATGCCGCTGTGGCAAATTTTGTACAGAACGAAAAATACGCAGTAACTCACTGCCAAGCTTTTTCGGATTTCGAATGCTGCCAAACAAATCTGCAAACGCTGAAAAAGACCATCCCTGTAGTGTAAACTCTTCCGTTCCGTTAAACAAATCATCAAGCAACCGCTCCATAATGCGTTGTTGGAGAAGTTTATGCTCCGCATCATCCAAAATGTGAAATGTAGACGGTATGGAAAGCGCTTGTGTGTTTGCTTGCACAATCTCCAAGCAAAAGGAAGAAATTGTACAAATCTTTGCCAGCGGTAAAGCAGCCAACTGCCTTTGCAGACGCTTATTTTCAGGATGCTGCGCGATCTGAGATTGCAGCGCACCGGCAATTCGTGCAGACAACTCACCGGCCGCCGCCTTAGTAAACGTGACAATCAAAAAATCGGTTACATCTACTGGATCTTCGTCGTCCAAAATGCGACGAATTACCCGCTCTGTTAAGGTTGCCGTTTTTCCGGACCCGGCTGCTGCGGATATCAAAAGAGACTCATGGCGGGAAGTAATCGCATCCAGCTGCGCCTTTGTCCATTGTTTTTCCTCAGCCAATGATATCACCTCACTGATAAGTCCGGCATAACGGACGATACTTGCAATAGGTACAAGGTGTTTGATCTATCTCTTTGTGTCGCACATGAATCGGCAATGCATCCGCTTTGCCATCTTTAAGCTCCATACAGATCTGCCGCACCACATCGCTCACTTGTTCTCGTAACTGCGTAAAATACGCTATATCTGCAACACTGTGTGATGCTCGAAGTGTGCCGTCACTTTTACAGCTTACAGGAATATACTTGCCCTGTAAAGACGGTTCCATGGCCCGCAATACTGAAAGGTCGTCGCATACGATTCCCTTGCGTTCCACTGCGTGCATAAGCAATGCCTCTTTTTCCTTACTACTTTCCGTGCCGCTGATAGAAAGGTTTGGTGTTGCCGCGCTTAGATATAAAACACCGGCCGGTTGAATACTTCCACCATAACGAGATGCGCCGTTTTCCCATAAAGAGAAAAGGTATAAAAGCAACTGCAAATCTAAACCGTATTTCCAATATTCCGGTTTTAATTCTTGATTACCCGTTTTATAATCGATCACACGAACGTAAACATTTTCCCCTGCTTGCAACGTATCCACGCGATCAATCTTACCGTATATCCGTGCACAGGTCCCGTCGGGAAGCGGTATAGCAAGTGGTGAAACACCGTCTTCTCCAATCGACAATTCAAAATCTCGCGGCACAAATTGCATCTGTGAAAACTCTCCCACCATATTTTCTGCAAGTAGGACAGACGTATCCTTCAACCGGTTCACCAAATAGGCCAATCGGCTGTTTTTAAATTCTGATACACGTGTAAAACACAAAGATAGAAAATAGTCGTCTGTATATGCGGAGATTTTTTCGCGGATCCATGCATGATCTATTTTTTCTTCCGGTTGTGTCGAAACGTATGCTTTTAGAAAACGCTCCAAAACGGCATGCATATAATTACCTATATCCAAAGTGGAAAAACTGGCTTTTTCTACACCGCGCAACCTCAGAACATACTCACAATAATAAGAAAAAGCGCATTTTGAAAAAGTGTTTAGACGCGCTTGTGTGAAAGCAAGGTCAGTGCCATAGAGTTGATGGCGAAGCAAGGGAGAAATTTGCATATACCGCACAGTGATCGGTACTGTTCCGGCATGCAGCCATGCCGAAAACTCTCCTTTTGTCCGATAATAGCGCAATAACGCATCTCCCAAAGGCGTATCGCGATATAAGGCTGCCAATTCAAAGCTTGCCCGCTCGCCTTCCACCAAAGAAATCGGATCTGCAACAACGGTAGGATCTGTAGGTACCAGCCATGGCAAAAGAATACGCACACGTTGCACCGCCATCGAACATTGAAGCGTTTGCCCAGCAAGATCTTTTTCGGCATACGAAATCACAAGCTTTTCTCGCGCAGATGCAACACTATCACAAAAATACAGCATTTCGTTAGCATTTTGTTGCTGTAAATCGTCAAAATGCGTCATACCGAGAGTTTGAAGAATCTCTTTTTCCGCATCTGTAAAAGTGCCGTTTTCCGTGCACGCTTGTGGAAATACACCTTCATTGGTACCAAAAAGATATATAAGACGGCACTGCTGTACACGGACAAGCTGTGCGTCTCCAACCGTAACCTCATCTACACATGCCGGTGTTCGCCCAAGTTCAAAATCAGACAAAACCAAATCCAGCAGTTTGGCAAACATGTCACAGTCTGCCTGTAAATCGCCACAAATTGAGACAACAGCATCCAAGGCTGAACAAAAAGCGGCATATGTTTGCCGCTCTTCCTGTGCCTTCGCATATTCTGCAGCCTCCGAAAATGAGCAAGCTCTTTGTGCAAGCTTTTCCGGCAAATGATTTTGCTTCAAATATGCATAAAGAGCGGTGGCGTATTCCCGTATGGTTTGTGCTTGTTCCATTGCCTGTGCAAATACCGAAAAAGATTCCGCAAAAGAGCGACGCATCGTATTAACAAGGGCAAGCGTCTGCGTGTCTTGCTCTGTAAAATGATCTGTGTAGCCGCTCGGGTGCATCTGCCATGGGGTACCATTGACAAAATCGTCACCCATTAACTGCCAAACATAAACATAGTTTTCAAAAATGCAAATCTGTTGGGGCGTAAAATCAGAAAAACCGGTCTTGAGCAGTTCTATCACATCAGAACCGTTCAGACCGAAACGATGCAAATAGAACAGCCCTTTAATATATCGAATAAAAGGTTTGGTATCAAGCGGCGTATGTTTGGCATAAAAGAACGGGATTTCATATTTTTCCAGCGCAGCATCCAAAATACCGGAAAACTGTTCAATACCACGCGTAAGCACAGCAATTTCACGGCAGCGATATCCTGCACGCAAATGTGCATGTATATCTCGAGCAATCGCCTCAGCCTCTGCCAATCGATTTTCACAGCAAAACAGACGTACACTTTCGTCAGCGGGTGGGATAGGTAATGCAGGCGGCGCATATGACCAGAGCTGCTTTGCCAAATATCCCAAAGCTCCCATAGAAGAACGGTCGATTTCCGGTAAAGAAAAAATCTGCGGTTCCTCAGGAGACGCCAAACGGGTAAGCAATCGTGCATGTTTATATAAGCCTGTGCGAATCAGATCAGCCTCCTCCTGCAAAAACGGGCAGGCGAAGGTGACACTGACGCTGTCACTTTGGTTGAAGATATGTCGCATAGTTTGATACTGCTGCGGTGTCATGCTGTAAAATCCGTCCAGATACACCGCCGTATTTGCAAAAAACGAATTGGTTTGCAGTACCCGATTCATGCGCTGCATATCATCCCCCGGATCATCGTATGCATCCGCGAGCAACGCGCTGTAACACGCGCGCAGTAAGGACAAATCATGAAGCTTATTCTGAAGTAGTGGCGATTCGTCCGAATCTCTCAGGCATTTTTCAACCTTTTCAAGTTTTTCCGGCGTCAGCGTGTGCCTGGTACACTCATCCATCGCTTGCAAAAGAGAATCGATTGCCGTTTTTTCAAACGGGTCTTTAATAGAAAAATACCGCATCTGTTTTTGCAGAGACAACAGCGTCATACTCATCAACAGTCGTCTGGAGCCGCGATCAATATAGTGGTAAGCCAAGCCGCCAAAGCGACGGAAGACAGCGTTTGGCAAGCGTGTGAAGTTCAGGATTTCCAGAGAAACAGTCGGTACTCCGGCCAATGCACGTGTCATGGAGATTTCAGCAGCAACAGAGGCCTGCTCCGGCACAAGCAAAAGAACCTTTTTACCGATCTCTAAATCTGCTCGGATCCACTCTGTCAGCAGAGTCGTTTTCCCGCTGCCGGAGCTACCGTATACAAATCGGATCATGTATATGCATCCTCCTGCCGTATTGTCAAATCCTGTCGTTTTCAATGTCAGTATTTTAACATAAAATCCTTACCATGTCAACGAAGATAGCACAACTAGTACCGCCCTTATTTGCTTTTTCCGGAAAAAAAGAGCGCTGTGAGATATCCGAATGTCATAGCTGCCGTGATTCCACCTGCACAACCGGAAAGACCGCCTGTAAAAACACCGGCAAGTCCGGTTTGGCTAACGGCCTTTTCGACGCCTTTGGCTAAAAGATATCCGAATCCTGTCAAAGGTGTCGTAGCACCGCAATCTGCAAAGCGCACTAAGGGCTCATACAATCCAACCGCTGTCAGCAGAACGCCTACACAAACATATAAAACCAAAATACGTGCAGGTGTTAGCTTTGTTAAGTCTATTAACACTTGAGCAATTGCGCAAAGCCCTCCACCCACAGCAAACACTTTAACAAACAATAAAAACATATCCATTTTTAGTCCTCCGCAGCAGTGAAATGAACTGCGTGTGCAATAGCCGGAATGCTCTCTCCTTGCAAAAGCGTTCCCGGATTCATCATTGCTCCCGTTCCAACCAACAGTACATGGTGCCATTCGCCTTTTGCGAGTTTAGAAAACACCAAGGAGCCAAGTACAGCAGCAGAGCAACCACAACCCGAGCCGCCACTGTGCGTGTCTTGCAATTTGTTCGCATAGATCATTAAGCCGCAATCATTATAGACAGAAGCAATATCATATCCATGTGTCTGCATCTGTTCTAAGACAATTGCATGCCCAACCGCACCTAAATCCCCGGTTAAAATTGCGTCAAACGTAGACGGTGCTGTCCCGCTCTCCTGAAAATAACGCACCAACGTGTCAACCGCTGCAGGCGCCATAGCAGCACCCATGTTATTTGCATCGGTAATACCGAGATCTCGTACACGGCCCGGCATTACATCTGCAACATATATTTTTTCTTTCGTATTACGCAATAATACCGCACAGCAACCTGTTACCGTCCATTGCGCACTCGGTGGACGCTGTCCGCCGTATTCGATCGGCAAACGATACTGTCGCTCCGCAGAACAAAAATGTGAGGAAGAAATGGCTGCTGCCGTATTCGCATACCCGGCATTTACCGCGCAACCTGCAAGCAAAATTCCTTCTGCCATAGTAGAACAAGCGCCATATAAACCGATATACGGCATATCAAATGCACGCAACCCATATGCCGATCCCGCACATTGATTGAGCAAGTCTCCTGCAAAAGCAACATCTATGTCAGAATCACGCAATTTTGCTTTTTTAAGCATTAGTCCAAATGCCATATGCTGCATTTCACTTTCGGCGCGTTCCCATGTCTGTACGCCAAATCGATTGTCAGCGCTGTGTAAGTCGAACAGCTCACCAAGCGGACCGGAATGTTCTTTTTCTCCGACTACCGTTGCATAGCTGCAAACACCCGGTCGCTTAAAAAAACGAATCAGCAAACAACGCCACCTCCACACAATGAAATAATCCAAAACACGATGCCGTACAAAACAGATGACAGCGTCCCATATAAAATGACCGGACCGGCAATCGTAAAAATCTTTGCTCCGACACCAAGAATAAATCCTTCTGCCTTTGTATCAATTGCCGGCGCAACAACCGCATTAGCAAATCCCGTAATCGGTACCAGGGTGCCGGCTCCGGCAAATTTGGCAATTCGGTCAAACACGCCGATTCCGGTAAACAGTGCAGCCAAAAAGATCAAAGTAATGCTTACCATGAGCCTGGCAATCTCCTCCGATAAGGAAAACGCTCGATATAGAAAATATAGACCCTGCGCAATACAGCAGATTCCTCCGCCCACCAAAAACGCATATAATGTGTTTTTCCACAGTGGGGAGTTTTTGCTCTTTTTCGCTGCATAACGCTGATAGGTCTTTGTGTCAAATTGCATTTTAAATTCTCACCTTCCTTTTTTGTAGTTTATCCGCGTGCAGCACAAACATACAGCATTTGACACATTCCCAAAAAACCGTTATAATATATGCTGCAATTTCGTACAACTCGGAGTAAAATGTGAATATACTAACACTTGAAAAAGTCGGCGTTTCTTTCGGCGCACGCACTCTTTTCCGCGATGTCAGCTTTTCCCTGGACGGAAAAGACCGCCTCGGAATCGTCGGAGTCAACGGGGCTGGCAAATCTACTTTGCTTCGCCTGATCGCAGAACACAATGAACCAGACAACGGCACAGTTTATATCAATAAGGATATCAGCATCGGTATGCTGGCACAAAACCCCACTTTTGCCGAAAACGGAACCGTATACCAGACAATGCTGCTTGCCTTTTCTTCCCTGCTAAAACAGGAAAAACAAATTGAAGCCCTCCAACACAAGTTGGATACACAAACCGCTGCCCTTGCAGAAGAAGAACGAATCAGCCTGGCTTGCCAGTATACAGCTCTTTGTGATCACTTTCGACAAGAGGGTGGATATATTTTCCGTGCCCGCACACGCTCCATGCTGCTTTCTGCCGGTTTCTCCGAAGATATGTTTTCTCTTCCGATTACGGATTTAAGCGGCGGGCAAAGAACCCGCCTTTGCCTGGTACGTCTCTTGCTAGGCGCACCGCAACTGCTTTTGTTGGACGAGCCAACCAACCATCTTGATTTTCCCACACTTTCATGGCTGGAATCGGAGATACGCGCCTATCCGGGCGCAGTGATGGTTATTTCACACGACCGCTATTTTCTTGACCGCGTTACAAATAAAACTCTTTGCATCGAAAACGAATGCGCAACGTTATACCAAGGCAATTATACAGCCTATGTTGCTAAGAAAAAACAAGACTTGGAAATTGCTGAAAAGCATTATAAAAATCAGCAAAGAGAAATCGCACGAATTGAAGCATACATTGCCAAACAGCGTCAATGGAACCGTGAACGTAATATCATTGCCGCCGAAAGCAGGCAAAAAATGCTTGATAAAATGGTGCGCCTAGAGCAGCCAAAGCAACCGGCAGCGTCTGTACAAATATCTTTTGATACAGACGGCCAAACCGGGCAAGAAGTATTGATTTTAGAAAATCTTACAAAAAGCTATCCGGGCCATTCACTGTTTTCACAGATAAACACCGTCATACACCGGCAGGAGCGCGTGTTCGTTCTCGGCCCAAACGGATGTGGGAAATCAACCTTTCTCAAAATTCTCGCCGGACGGTTAATGCCGGACGCTGGAACATTTCGATTTGGGTATCGCACGCAGATCGGTTATTATGATCAGGAACAGCAGGAATTAAACCCGAACAATACCGTCTTAGAAGAACTTTGGGAAGCCTATCACGAAAAAAACGAAGTGGAAATCCGTTCTCTTTTGGCACGCTTTCTCTTTTTTGCAGATGATATGGAAAAGAAGATAAGCGCTCTCAGCGGCGGCGAGCGAGCCCGTCTGACGCTTTGTAAATTAATTTTGGCACATGCAAATGTGCTGATTTTAGATGAGCCGACAAATCATCTGGATATTCCCTCACGAGAGGCACTGGAAGATGCCTTACTTGCTTTTCCAGGCACTTTGATTATCGTTTCACATGATAGATACTTTATCGATAAATTGGCAACACGCATCTTTGAATTGAACGAAGGTTTTTTTGCGGATTATCGTGATACTTATCAAACATATCTTGCAAGAAAAACAGAAAGCCGGACCATTCTTCCTCCCTCCGAAAAAAAGAAGGCGGGGAAAGAAGAATATGTCCGGCAAAAGGAACTGCAGGCACAGCGCAGAAAATACGAAAATGCCAAACGACGTATTCATGAATCCTGCGAAAAAATAGAGGCGCGTATCACAGCCATTGACGCAGAAGCAAAGGCAGAGGCTGCATTTGATTATTTGCGCCTTTCCGAATTATATGCAGAAAAAGAGGAACTGGAAAATCAGCTTTTGTCTTTATATGAAGAGTCAGAAACACTGCAGGAACAAAGTTTTTAACATCCAATTAGAATTATTTTTCAAACCCGTGCACAAAACCGTCCAGCGCAGCCGAACAGATGTCCCCGCCGATCACTTTATTTTTATACATAAGTAAATTCAAATAGACCGGGCCATCGTAATTTGGATAATTGGTAACCGCATAGGTGTACCGCATCACGGTTTTGCCGCGATATCTCTCTAAATTCAAACCCTGTGCTTGCTGAATCGCATTATAGCTTTCATAAACTGTATCAAATTCAGCAGGAACTGTTACTGCTTCTGTTTCTGTCGGAGTCGGCGAAATTTCCCAACCGAACTGTTTTGCAAATGCAATGCGGTCTGTGTCGTCTTTGATATGATCATAGTTTATTTTGCCGTCACCGATCGATGCGGATACTTCCTCATATTCCGGTACAAGCACAAGCAAAGCTATCAACGCCATTACAGACACAACGATGACAGCGATAAATTTAATAGACGTTGCTTTCAACGAATATACAAACATTCTGTTTTCCCCCATGGTTTTCAATCAGTGCTATATTCTATGCACCTTATGTTTATATCATGAAAACCGTTTTCAAAAAGATACATCCGATACATTGACTTATCCAGCACTGTATGATAAAATGACACGGATCGGAGGTTTTTTATGGTTTTACAGACAAACGGCGTCATATCCGAAGACGAAATAAGAGAAGCATTATGCCACACACTTTCTTGCGTGGACAAACCCTTACGGAAAGTATTATTGCTTCCGCCGGACTACACCCGTATGTATTCAGGCGCCGGCACGATCACAAAAATTCTATATCAATTGCTATCGCCAAATTGTCAGATAGACGTCATGCCGGCACTTGGTACGCATGTTCCCATGAGTCAACAAGAGTGCAATGATTTTTTCGAGGGAGTTGTTCCATATGAAAAATTAATCGTACACCACTGGCGGGATGATGTTATAAAGATCGGTGAAGTCCCCGCAGCATTCGTATCGGAAGTTTCTGAGGGATTGGTGTGCGAAGCAATAAATGTAGAAGTTAACAAGCTTTTACTGGATCCATCGTATGATTTGATTGTATCAATCGGTCAGGTCGTACCGCATGAAGTTGTCGGTATGGCTAACTATTCGAAAAATATTTTTGTCGGATGCGGTGGTGCTTCTATGATCAACGCCAGCCATATGCTCGGTGCATTTTACGGTATGGAACGTATTATGGGAAAAGATTTTTCTCCAGTACGCCGTGTATTTGATTATGCACAGGAGCATTTTTTACAGGATTTACCGCTGCTGTACATTTTAACATGTACTACGAATACCCAAGGCCGTACCAACCTTCATGGATTATACATCGGCAATAACCGGAGCATTTTTGAGCAAGCAGTCGCGCAAAGTCAAAAAACAAATATTATTCATTTAGAACAACCTTTGCAAACCTGCGTGGTCTATCTGGACCCGCGTGAATTTAAAAGTACTTGGCTTGGGAACAAAGCAATCTATCGCACACGAATGGCCATTGCCGACGGTGGCGAACTTATCATTTTAGCACCGGGTATTGAGCGATTCGGAGAAGATCCAGAGGTAGACCGATTGATTCGGAAATATGGATATGTCGGCAGGCAGCGTATTTTAGAGTTGGTAAAAACGGAACCGGAGCTTCGTGCTAATCTCTCTGTGGCTGCTCATCTGATTCATGGTTCTTCCGACGGACGTTTCCGCATTACATATTGCACCAAAGCCTTAACCGAAAAACAAGTGCGCTCCGTCGGTTTTTCCTATCTACCGTATGACACTGCGCAAGCACGTTATCCATTAAAGTCATGCAAAGATGGATTCTGCAAAATTGCAGATCAAACCGTATTCTATATCAGCAACCCTGCCCTCGGCCTTTGGGACGCTGATTTGAATCAATAAATCTATACAAGAAAAGGTGATAAAAATGCAACAGTCTGATATCGGCTTAATTGGCCTGGCGGTGATGGGAGAAAACTTGGTGATGAATATGGAATCTAAAGGTTTTACCGTTTCCGTATTTAACAGAACCACTGAAAAAGTAAAAGAATTCTTACAAGGACGTGCACAAGGCAAAAACATTATCGGATGCTACACATTGCAAGAATTGGTTGCATCTCTGAAAAAACCACGCAAAATCATGATGATGATCAAAGCCGGAAAACCGGTAGACGATATGATTGAGCAGCTGCTGCCCTTACTGGATGACGGCGATATTCTTATCGACGGCGGTAATTCTCACTTTCCGGATACCATACGCCGTTGCACATATGTTGAGAATCAACATAAATTGTATATAGGAACCGGAGTATCCGGTGGAGAAGAGGGTGCGCTGCGCGGACCTTCGATGATGCCGGGTGGCTCCCCGGCCGCATGGGAATTTGTAAAACCGATTTTTCAGGCAATTTGCGCAAAAGTAGAAGACGGTTCTCCGTGCTGTGATTGGGTCGGCGAAAACGGTGCTGGACATTTTGTAAAAATGGTTCATAACGGAATCGAATATGGAGATATGGAACTAATTTGTGAAGCCTACGCACTTTTGAAAAATATTGCGGGCCTAAGCGCTGCACAAATGCATGATGTTTTTGCAGATTGGAATAAGGGAGAGCTTGACAGCTACCTTATTTCCATTACCCGCGATATTTTGGCGCATAAAGACACAGACGGTACCGCTTTAGTTGATAAGATTCTTGATACAGCCGGACAAAAAGGAACCGGAAAATGGACGGCGATTGCTGCACTGGATGAGGGAATTCCGCTTACGCTGATCGGTGAGGCTGTTTTTGCGCGTTCTCTGTCGGCACAAAAAGAAGAACGGGTGAAAGCATCTAAAATACTCCATGGCCCCAGCGTCTGTTTTCAGGGAGACCGTGCGGCTTTTATTGAAGATTTACGTGATGCGCTGCTTGCTGCCAAAATTGTCTCCTATGCGCAAGGATATGCTTTGCTGCGCTCTGCAGCAAACACATATGGATGGAATCTGAACTACGGTGGAATTGCTTTAATGTGGCGCGGCGGTTGTATCATTCGTTCTGTATTTTTAGGAAAAATTAAAGAAGCCTACGATGCAAATCCCGATATAGAAAATTTAATGCTTTCTCCGTATTTCCGCGAGAAATTGGAAGCCGGACAAGCCGGATGGCGCCGCGTTCTTGCTCTTGCAATTGAAAATGGAATTTCCGTCCCTGCATTTTCTGCTGCATTGTCTTATTATGACGGCTACCGCAGTGAGAGCTTGCCGGCAAATCTTCTGCAGGCACAGCGCGATTATTTTGGAGCACATACTTATGAGCGCATTGACAGACCACGCGGTGAGTTTTTCCACACCGACTGGACCGGACATGGAGGGCATACTGCCTCATCTGCCTACAACGCCTAAAATCCGGAAAGAGAGGAGCACAGTATGAAACAAAGAGAAAATACGAAGTATGCATTGGTTGTCCCGACCAGTATGGGAGTTCGAATCACCCCGGCATCTGGGCAACCGGTCGCCGCTTCAGACACATTTTTCATGCAGGCAACCAGCGCTGAAACCAATGTTGCAAGTATTTGTTCTTATCTTGGTTTGCCTGTGCACGTGTTAACAGCTTTTGTAAAAGACAGCCCGATTGCTGCATTTATCAAAGCTAATCTTCGTGCGCGCGGCATGAGCTTCGAAGGAAAAGAAGTGCCGCAAGGGGGCCCTTGGGGATATAGACACCAGTTTAATATTGCCGATTCTGGCAGCGGTGTTCGCGGACCACGTGTCTGCAATGACCGTGCCGGTGAAGTCGGAAAAACAATCACTGCTGAAGATTTCGACCTTGATAAACTTTTTGGCACAGACGGTGTGGGAATCGTACATATCAGCGGCTTGTTCGCCGCTCTTTCGCAGAATACCGGTGAACTTTGTGCGCTTATAGCAAAAAAAGCAAAAGAAAACGGAACACTTGTAAGCTTTGATTTAAATTATCGCGCTACATTTTGGAAGGATCGAGAAACGGAACTACGTAAAATCTTTTCTGAAATCGCTTCTCTTTCTGACATTTTAGTTGGAAATGAAGAAGATTTTCAGCTCGCACTAGGAATTGCAGGTCCTGCTGCCGGTGGGAAAGGCTTGGCAGAAAAGACAAACGCATTTCACGATATGATTGAACGAGTACGCAAAGAGTACCCCGGCCCAACCGTGTATGCAACAACATTGCGTCAAGTTGAAAGTGCCAATGCTCACCTTTGGGGAGCCATGATGCTTTGGGGAGATGCTTTTTATACAGTTTCCCCTCGAAAAATCGATGTGTTAGACCGTATAGGTGGCGGAGACGGCTTTGTCGGCGGCCTATTATACGGGATACTAAAAGGTTGGGATGCAGAAAAATGTTTGCAATTTGCCTGGGGGAGCGGTGCGCTTGCTACCACGTTTCTGACTGATTATGCACAGCCTGCCGATGAAGAGCAAGTTTTTTCCGTCTGGGATGGTAATGCCCGAGTTAAACGATAATATCGTAGATGAATTGTCGCTCACAAAAACAACTCCGCAAACACAGTGTAACTGTTTTGCGGAGTTGTTTTTATTTTAATGTAACAGGCTTTCGCTGCCTTTGTGCGTGATAAACTAGCAACGTTGTTAGAGGTTCCTCTATGGTGTTTTTTTCATAAAAGCGAATAGTAAGCTGCTGTACTTGTTGTGGGACAATTTGAGCAAAAGAGATTCTCAAAAAAGTATACCGCCCACGATCGCATTGCTGCAAAATCGTATATTCCTGATAAACATTTCCCTGCTCGTCAACCAAATCAAAGGTAAACGGCATTCCGGATTGTACTTGTGTACCATATTTTTCTGCAATTTTGCGCTGTGTGCTATGATTATACCAAACCGTCATCTGTACTTCATTGCACGGTGAAATATAATCGATATAATCGCAATGAAAATACCCGAATTCTGTAATGTATGAACGTAACGTTTGCCGCTCAACGGAAATAGACATGCCTGCATCCTGTGCCGCATCAATTGCA
>JAXDZV010000070.1:0-6306 GCA_034086705.1 Eubacteriales bacterium
AATGTTCGCCATAGTTTCGGTATTGTTTTCTTCCATTTTCCATTTTTAACCGCTTATTTTCATACTTATATTCTTGTAATGTTTTTGCCGGTTTTCGTCCTTAAATCTTGGAACACCTTGAACTTCTTTTTGTCGTTCGCGGTACAATAGGTCCAGACAACTTTTTTATCTGACAGACCGAGTTCATCGGCTATTTGTGGTTGTGGTTTCCCTTGTGATGTTAATTCTTTTACAATTGGAAGAAGTTCAATTACTTTTTCATATTTTCCAGGCATAACAAAACCTCCTATAGTAGTGTTTTCATTCTACCATAGGAGGCTCTTTTTTCTATTGGCCGTTTTTACTGGACGTGTTCAATTGCTCCCAACTCTTTTTTTATGTTGTTTTCATCTGTGGGTGGCCAACCACGCTTCTGCCTTTGCCTTGGAAAGACACTTAATATCCTCCTTGGCATATACCGACGCCTCTCCGCCGTTTACATACAAAAAATATAGCCCACCGGGCGTCTGATAAAGTGATTCCTCATACCCCTGTGGATCTCCGTACTCTCCTGAAGTAACTTTTTTCAGCAATACAGCAGTATCTGTATCATACTCTCTCTTGCAAATCAATTTTTTCAAAGCAAAAACCCCTTTCCTTTCATTAAAATTTAATTTTATCAGCTCTCTTTTTTGCACATTTTTCGATGTCCGTACAACTTAAGCACGGGTCTTTTTTTGCCCGTAATACGCATTCGGGCCGTGCTTGCGGTCAAAATGACGGCGCAGAAGTGACTGTTGCATTGGATGCTGTGACGAGCATTCTGCGGTGTGTTGCAGCAGTTCTGTATTCATCGCCAAATGCGCAACATTTTCCAAAACAACAGATGCGTCAACAGACTCCTGAGGAGTTGCCCCCCAAGTGAAAGGACCATGTGAATGTACCAAAACCGCGTGCATGCGATCTGGATCTATGTTTGTAAAACGCTGTGCAATCAC
Organism: Eubacteriales bacterium; assembly: GCA_034086705.1. GTDB lineage: Bacteria > Bacillota > Clostridia > Oscillospirales > CAG-272 > UMGS1225. The sequence goes on from JAXDZV010000070.1 coordinate 978, forward strand.
AAATCCTGTGTTCTTTTCATACGCGCCAGCAATTTCCGCCTTCTTCATTTTGCGGGTACACGGAATCTCGCCGTCAAAATAATCAGCATGCGTCGTACCGTACGGCACGATGCCTCGACCGCTTTGCGCAAATGAGGTTGCATAAAGAGAATGCGTATGTGTGACTCCTCCAATATGCGGAAAAACCTGATACAAATAGATATGCGTTGCTAAATCGCTGGAGGGCCGAAGCGCGCCTTCCACTACATTTCCATTCAGATCACACACCACCATGTCATCCACTTGCAAACGCTCATACGGAACCCCGGAAGGCTTGATCACAACCAATCCCGCTTCCCTATCAATCCCGCTGACATTCCCCCAGGTAAAAAGGACCAGCCCGGTCTTCGGCAACATTAAATTGGCCTGTAATACTTCTTCCTTTAATTGCTGCAGCATGATTTTCTCCTCAATGACTTTGAATTTTTCGAATATTATCCAGGTTTTTCACAGCTGCTCGCCGCATATAATCATAATCAACACCAGTTGAAATCATATTGATTCCCAGATCGTGCCAAAACTGTAAAATTTTTGGATCATCTGAACCGGTCGAAACACCGATGCACTTACCGTTAGTTTGCAAAATAGCAATTGCCTCGCGAATCAAAGCAATATTACGCTCTCCAAAAACATTATTGAGCTCACCGATTGACCCCGATAAATCACACGGTCCAAAAATATAACCGTCTATATAGGGATTTTGAACGATCTGCGGCAAATTTTTAACTGCCTGTTCTGTTTCAATTTGGATAAAGCGGCAAAGTCGTTCATCCGCATTTCGAATATACGTATCCAAATCGTCTGCGCCCCAATGAACAGCAGCTAACGGGCCAAATCCACGGACACCGCGCGGCGGATACATGACATAACTCATATCCTCCTCTGCTTCCTGCGGCGTGTTGACCATCGGGAAAATAATTCCATCCACCCCCATTTCAAGCACTTTTTTTACAAAATTTCTGTCATGCATAGGAACACGTACGATAACCGGAGTTCCGGCAGCTTGTGCCCCTTTAATGTGGTAATAAAGGTCCTGATAAGAAGCAGCTGTATGCTCCGTGTCTACCCAGATAAAGTCAAACCCTACACTGCCGAGTATCTCCGTTGTCTGCGGGCAATTCAATGCCATGTGCGTTCCGCAGATATGCTCTGCTGCGCGCACTTTCTCATAAAGCTTACGTTCTCTGTTCATATTGCTGTGCCACCCCTTCAAATTGAATCCAAATGCGAAATTATTCTAATACAAAGGCAACAAAAAGTCAAGCAAATTTAGAAGGCAGTGACACTTTTCAGCATTATTTTCTTCCGGTAGGAGTATAATGAAGAGTAGAAATATGCGTGCTTAAAAATGGCACCTCACTAAAATTTTGTTACACATATTCGTGTGTTTTGGTGCCAAATTATCTGCGTGCGGTACACGCACAGCAAAAGTATGAAAACGAAAGCGCAGGAAACCGATATGAGAAGATCAAAAAAACAAAAACTGCTTGCATTTGCCGTATTCGGACTTGTATTGGCATTGACAGCAGCACTCGGAATTACAGATTTTTGTATTCCGGACAGAATTAGTATATATCAATCTGGCTCTTTGCCCGAATACATTATGTTCGGCATCAAGCTTACAGATACGCAGACACAATCTACCTTTTTAGAAAACACCTCACTTTGTAAAACACAAACATCCCAAGCTTCATGGCTTGGAATGATTCCCATTAAGGAAATTGCAGTCAATACAGTTTCAGAAAAAAAGATTTTACCAGGTGGTACGCTCTTTGGCGTCAAACTGCAAACAAAAGGACCTGTCGTTATTGGTTTTTCAGAATCAGAAAATGGAGAGAAAAGCCCAGCAGAACAAGCAGGGCTGCGTCCACAGGATGTTATAACGGCTGTCGGTGAAACACCCATACTGTCAGCGGGTGCTTTTTCGCAGGCACTGAATCAGAGTGCAGGTGAAACGGTTGTAATACACTATGAGCGAGAAGGGAAAGCAGGCAGTTGCAATCTGACTCCTCTCAAGCGCAGTAACGGCGCTTACCATGCAGGGCTTTTAGTCAGAGATAGTACCGCAGGAATCGGTACTATCACCTTCATTGATCCGCAAACCGGTTTATTTGCCGGGCTTGGGCACGGAATCTGCGACAGCGATACAGGCTATCTTCTCCCACTTGGATCGGCAGATATCTTAGATGTTGAGTTGATCGGTGTGCAAAAGGGAGCGGCTGGCACGCCGGGAGAACTGCGCGGTAGTTTTACAAAACAGCATATCGGCGCTCTGCATGAAAACACAAATTGCGGTGTGTTCGGTATTTTAGGAAAAATCCCCACTTACAATGACGCCACATTGCTCCCGATCGGCCTGCGTGATGATGTAAAAACAGGAAAAGCTTATATTTTGTCCAGTGTTGACGCTGCAAAAACACGTAATCAATATGAGATAGAAATTATAAAAATAATTGGCGGAAATGATAACAAAAGTTTTATCATTCATGTAACGGACCCTACGCTTTTAGAAAAAACAGGTGGAATCGTCCAAGGGATGAGTGGCTCACCAATTATTCAAGATGGGAAATTGGTCGGCGCTATAACCCATGTATTGGTCAATGACCCGACAAAAGGATATGGGATCTTTATAGAAAACATGCTCGCAGCAGAAGAAAATGAAGCTGCCTAACAAAAAGGCAAGGAATAGGCCAAGTACCCGTAAGGATACTTGGCCAGTTTTATTCGCCTTGCGGCGAGTTATATTGCTTCGCAGTAAACGCTGAGTGATATTGCCTTCGGCAGTTTATAGGAAATAAAACACCGCTGAAACCGCAAGGCTTCAATATCACTATTACCATAAGGCAATAATACCACTCCGGCGCAAGTCGGAATAAAACTTGTAAAGCACTTTGAATTTTTGTATAATAGCTTTAGAGGTGATAACTATGGCTGATAGTGTTTTAAGAAGCACAGCAAAAGAATTTACAAAGAAAGTGTTTTTTCTTTGCCACGATATGAAAACAAACCATAGAATATTTTAAAAAAGCCAATATTAAACTGTTAAATTGTTTTGAGGTGGAATTTGCATACATTTTGTTGGTATGAAATCGGAATGATTTGTTTTGAGTTGGAGAAAGGGTTTTAGGTTCTCCTAACAGGTGGAAACTGTGCCGTACATTTCCCCTGCTTGTTACATTAAAGCTGTGTAGAAATTTTCCACACAGCTTTTTTACTGACTTTCAGGGTAAGATCTATATACCTTAGCTTTTTTGTGTTTTGATCTCACTGTTGGTTTATAAAGCGTGCAAACACTTGGTCTTTGCGGTAAGCAAACAAATCCATTCGATTGCAGAAAAGTTCATACGTTACACCGGGCATCATTCATTTTTCGGCAAAAACAATTGACAAATGTATCAAAAAGGATTAGAATAATTCGGTACTATGTAATACATAATAGCGACCAAGCAGAAAAGAGGACGCTATGATAACGTTTGATAAATCACAGCTCTTACGCGGCACACTGGAAGGTTGTATCCTCAAAATTATCAGTAATCAAACAACCTATGGCTATGAAATCATAGAATCTTTGCATCGTTACGGCTTTCCTGAGCTTTCCGAAGGAACCATCTATCCCATTTTACTCCGTTTAGAAAAACAGGGTAGCCTTTTTTCTGAGCTTTTACCTTCTCCGCTTGGTCCCAAACGCAAATACTTTACGATAACGCCGCAAGGTCATGCGTATCTGCAAGCTTTTCAAAAGTCCTGGGAAACAATCAGCCAAGCCACAGCTCGAATTTTAGAACAGGAGCATGCGTGATGAAAGCGGAACACAAAAAACAGTTGCATCGTCTTACAAAAGAAAATCGGCGCATTATCCGCAAAATGAATCGATACCTTTCCGCTCGATTTCTCAATACTGTTCTTTGCCGCGAATTAATATTTGATCAGATTGGTATGGCGCTTGAAAGCCAAAAGCGTGGAACTCCATATACGGAAACCATCGGGATGGAGCCGGAACAATACTGTCATGCACTGGCACAAACCATACCCCACCGTTCTTTTATGGAAATTTTATGGACGCTCCTGCGTAATTTCTTTGCAGCCCTCAGTGTCACGCTTCCTCTGCTCTTTTGTTATACCAAACTTTTTCCGAACTATTCCCCGATTTCTTGCAATGGATTTGCCATGCAAATTCCATTGGCGTGGATTATTAAATATCTACTGATTGTAAGTGGTCTGATATTGGGCTATCAGCTACTGCGTCTGATGACATACAAATGTTCTATTGTCGTTTTTGGAATATACTTTATTTGCTTTATGATTCTTTTTATTGTTGCGGACAACCTATGTCTGAAATGGGTCGGTACGCCGATTTTTACATTACACATGCTATGGATTTCCCTGCTCTTCCTGTTGCTATCCCTTTTTTCCTTTTCCATGCAATATTTTGCTGCACTGTTAATTGCTTATCCAAAACAGCACGATTCAGTACGTACAAATTAGAATTTCATTCGACAAATTTAAGGAGGACGCCATGCAAAAAGAAAAAAAACGCTGGGGAGACCGCAAAGATGGAAAGCTTCTGCGAAAGCTTGACAGTATGCATTTCATTATGCCATTGATTTTTCCAAATCGGTGTGATAATGAAGCGTTTATTTCGCAAAGAATCGACCTTACGAATGCAGATGCTTATCTTTCGAAAATTAACGCAGAAAATCCACAATTTAAATACACGCTCTTTCACCTCATTGTAGCAGCCATGATCAAGTGTATAACACTTCGCCCAAAGCTAAATCGGTTCATTGCAAATAAAAACACCTATCAACGCAACGAAGTTTCTGCATCCTTCGTCATAAAAAAGCAATTTTCAGACAATTCGCTCGAAGGGCTGGCTTTTGTTCATGCTAAGCCAGACTCCACATTGCATAGCATCCACGAAGATATCCGCAGACAGGTACAAGATTGCCGCGGCGGTAAGATAGATTCTTCATCAGACAGCATGGATTTATTTAATCGAATGCCGCGTTTTCTCTCGAAATTTTTAGTATGGATCGTCACACGGTTGGATGTGCACGGTTGGGTTCCGCAATCTTTGATTGAAACAGATCCGTATTATTCTTCCGTCGTCCTTTCTAATCTTGGCTCCATCCGCTTGCAATCCGGCTATCATCATCTTACAAACTGGGGAACAAATTCTATCTTTGTGGCAGTCGGACAGATTAAAATGCGTCCTTTTTTCCAGGAGGATGGAAGCTTTAGTATGAAAAACAGCATTGACCTCGGTTTAACCATCGATGAACGCCTTGCT
>JAXDZV010000084.1:0-15181 GCA_034086705.1 Eubacteriales bacterium
TGTCAAGACATTTTCCGCCATCTACCGCCGCGATAGAAGAACCGTTTCCAAGATGACAGGTAACAATTTTCAGCGCAGCGGGATCCTTGCCTAACATCGACGCGGCACGCATACTGATATATCTATGTGAGGTGCCGTGGAATCCATACCGACGGATTTTATATTTTTCGTAATATTCATACGGAAGCGCATACAGATACGCATAATCGGGCATTGTCTGATGAAATCCCGTGTCGAAAACAGCAACTTGCGGAACATCCTTTCCCATAATCTCTTCGCAAGCACGTATACCCGTCAAATTGTGCGGATTGTGCAACGGGCCAAGTTCACAACAATCTTCAATTGCCGCAATCACATTTTCATCAATAAGAACAGAGCCGGAAAATCTTTCTCCGCCATGCAAAACACGGTGACCAACAGCACCGATTTCCCGCATAGAACGAATTACGCCGAGTTTAGGATCCGTCAATGTTTGGATGACCAGCTTTACTGCCTCCTCATGATTCCGCATCTGCACATCCATCCGATAAGGCTCTCTGCCCGGCACAGTATGCTTAAAATTACCACCTGCAATCCCAATACGATCACACATGCCTTTAGCCAGCAAAGATTCATCCGTCATATCGATCAATTGGTATTTAATGGATGAACTGCCTGCGTTGATTACAAGAATTTTCATGTCATTTTCCCCGTTTATTTTCATTTTCCTTATTTTTATCGATCAGCGCCCATCTGTGCGCACAGATGTCGCCACACGTATGGTACAGTCTACCACATTACGTGATTTTTTTCAAGCGTTTTCAAAACGGACCGCGAGATGTTAACATAAAATTAACAGAAATTCTCTTTCCCTCCTTGCGTAAAATGCGGTACCATGATAGACGGGAATTTTTGCAGTGTCGAAAAAGGACGAACAACATGGGAATCGCAAATATTATTTCTCTTCTTTCCGGCGTGGCGCTATTTTTATTTGGCATGTGTCTGATGGGAGATGGGCTAAAAAAAGTCGCAGGCAGCCGTTTAGAGTTATTTCTGTATCGGCTTTCCAGCAATCCAATTAAAGGTATTTTGCTTGGTACCGGTATTACCGCCGTTATTCAATCTTCCTCCGCAACTTCCGTTATGGTAGTCGGATTTGTCAACTCCGGCATGATGAAAGTAAGACAGGCTATCGGGATCGTACTCGGCGCAATTCTCGGAACCTCCATCACCGGGTGGATTATCTGTCTTTCTTCGCTCAGCGGCGGTGCTGGGTGGATACAGTTGCTGTCCACTGCTGTTCTGACCGGCATTATAGCTGTTTTGGGAATTATACTTCGCATGTTCTGCAAAAACCAGACGCTGCGACATATTGGCGACATTCTCTTGGGATTTGCCGTTCTGATGTATGGTATGAGCGCCATGTCGGATGCAGTTGCCCCGCTACGAACAAGCGAACCGTTTATCCAACTGCTTACCAGCTTTTCCAACCCGTTTTTAGGGATTTTGGCAGGCTGCGCAATCACATGTGTATTGCAGTCAGCCTCTGCTGCTGTCGGTATCTTACAGGCACTTGCATTTACCGGCGCTGTTGATTTCTCCGTTGCGCTTCCTTTGATTATGGGAATTGCCATCGGCGCTGCTGTCCCAGTTTTACTGTCCGCTGCCGGCGCTACAACCGACGGAAAGAGAACAGCTTTTGTCTATTTGCTCATTGATGCTTTGGGGGCTGCAGTAATTGGCATTCTGTTTTATACGGCAAATGCGTTTTTCCGGTTTCCTTTCGTGCATTATACCATGACAACGGTATCTGTTGCACTGCTCAATACCCTATTCCGCCTGCTCACAGTTTTGCTGCTCGCGCCATGTATTCCACTTTTGGAAAAAGTAGTTACATTTCTTTTTCCCAAACGGACAGACGCTGAAGAAGATACTGCAGAAATTGATCGATTGGAAGAGCGGTTTGTCGAACACCCAGCCATTGCAATGGAACAAAGCCGCTGTGCTATGAATTCCATGGCACGCAAAACCCAAGCAAATCTGGGACGTGCTTTTGCAATCTTGGAAAAATACTCAGAACAAACCTTTCAATTGATTCAGGAAAAAGAGCAAGTTATTGACCGCTATGAAGATAAGCTCGGCACTTACCTTGTTAAAATCACACAGCGCGAACTGACACATGAGCAAACCAAAGAAATTTCAAAATTTCTTCATACAGTCAGCGACTTTGAACGTATCGCAGACCATGCTGTCAATCTCAGTGAAGCCGCGCGGGAAATTGCACAAAAGCGGCTGGTATTTTCTGCAGATGCCAGACGGGAGCTGACCGTTATTACATCAGCTGTACAGGAAATCGTTCATGTTTCTTCGCAAGCATTTATAGAAAAGGATCAGCAGCTTGCTTTGCGCGTAGAACCGCTGGAGGAATTGATCGACGGATTATGTGATGAAATGAAGCTGCATCATGTACAGCGTATTCAAGCGGGCGAATGTACGCTGACACAAGGGTTTGTTTTCAACGATCTGCTGACAAACCTGGAAAGAATTGCCGACCATTGTTCTAATATTGCCGTTGCCATGATCGAGTTGGAAATGGACTCCTTTGACACACACGAGTATCTGAGCTCTTTGCGTAAAACGCACGATCGTTCTTTTGAAGACTATTTTAAAGAATACAGACAGAGATACAGTCTTGATTGAGCAATTTCTCCGTATGGAAACGCCGCTATTTTATCGAAAGGATACCTGAGTATGCAAAAACGAAACCGAATTATTGCACTTGTACTATTCCTCTGCGCGATTTTTCCTTTGTTTTTATTTTCTTGCAACCGCACGCAGAACCCCACAGCGGATTCCAACAAAACCGAAAATACGGATGCCGTGCAAACAACTGCCCCGCACTCTGACGGTAGCGTTCAAGCTTTTACCGCTACTTTCACCGCCAGCGGTGTGCAAAGTGACTATCCAAGCATTCCTGCTCTTTTCACGGTAAACGGCCAGCCGGTCACATACGACGAATACCGTTATGTGAAAATGTGGTATCGTATGTATATTGCATCCTACGATTCACAAGCACACAGTACGCAGGATAGCGAAGATATCAGTGACGCCGTTGAAGCCGCCGTCATAGAACAAATTAAAGCGTTGCACGCCGTTTTTGTAGAAGCAGAACGCTTAGGTGTAGCTCTTACACCGGCGGAAATTGCAGAGCTTGATGCAGCCGTTGCTTCCGAAATCGAACAAGCGGGCGGTGAAGATATATGGCGGGAAGCGCTCTCCGGCTACTATGAGTCGCTATGGTTTTACTACTATTTTAATGCTTATGAAAAACTGACAGAAAAACTGCAATCAGCTTTATCAGCAGAAAAAACGGAGCAAGAATTACTACAATATGCACAGAACAGCGATATTGTGCGATTTAAGCAAATTTCTCTGTTACGCAACGAAAGCGGCTCAAATGATACTGCAATTCAAAATGAGCTGCTGGCGATTGCGGGAAGATTACAATCCGGTGAGGATTTCGACGCTCTATTGAAAGAATATGCAACCGGTCAAACCGATGAACAAACAGAAGAACGCAGTTTAAACAAAGGCTTTCTGAATTTTTATCCGGACGGGCTCCTGCGCAGCGAATCGGTACTCAGTACAAATGTGTCGGATGTCTTATTGGCATTGCAAGACAACGAAAGAAGCGGTGTAATCCGTACAGATACCGGATACGCCATTTTGTGGCGTCTGCCCAAAACCGACGAATATCTCCGCACTCAGCTGGATGAAATTCGATCGCTGATCGGGGAGACTCTGCTTGAGGAAAAAATCAGTCAAAGCATTGAAAGTGCTGAAGTGTCATACGGGTTCGCTTATGAAAAATACAAAAATGCTGACCCGGCGACCTTTTCATAATGCAACATGTCAAAATTCCCTTGCGGCTTTATCAAAAAGCATTGCAAGGGAATTTTTCGTATAATTCTGCAGCGTTCACCATATATTTCTTTTAAACCATGCAGCGGTGCGCAAAAACGTAAGAAAAAAGTAAGATTTGCCCGAATCTGCTTTTGCTCGCCTTTACTCGCCTTGACAAATCAGCTCAAAAAACGTATAATAGCTACAGATTTACATCCATGGAGGAAGACATGCAGTATCTGGTTTTAGAAGATCTTGCACGCTGTGCCGCCAATCAACCTGAGCATATTGCTGTGATTGATCAATCGCAAACATGGTCTTATCAACAACTCGCTCAGTATGTCAAACGAGTCGGCAGTGCGCTTATTCCACGTATAGCTCCCCGAACACCGGTCGCTGTGTATATGGAAAAGAGCGCCGAAGTAATCGGTATTTTTTTGGGAATTGTAAGTGCCGGTGGATGTTATTCTCTCTTCAATCCGGATTTGCCGCATGCACGTTTACAAAGCATGGCACAGGTTCTGCAACCTGCGTATATTGTGACAGATTCTTCTCACTTTCCAGATGCTGTCACGTTGTTTGGTGCCGAGCATGTTTTACTGATCGATACACTTTTCTCCGCGGCAGAAGATCCTGGGTTGCTTGCAAACCGGCAAGCTGGCATCATCGACACGGATCCGCTGTATATAAATTTTACATCCGGATCAACCGGAACTCCCAAGGGCATTGTTGTCAGCCATCGCAGCGTTGTTGATTTCATAACCGTCTTCACACAACTTTTTAATATCAATCAGAAGGATGTTCTTGCTAACCAAGCGCCCTTTGACTTTGATGTATCCGTAAAGGATATTTATTCGGCGCTGCATGTTGGTGCAACATTGCTGATCGTACCGCGACAAGCTTTTTCTTCTCCAACCTTTCTCGTGGACTATTTGTGCGACAACCACGCAACTACATTGATTTGGGCGGTTTCCGCGCTCTGTTTATTAAGTACATTTCACGGACTGGAATATAAAGTGCCGCAAAGTATCAATAAGATTCTCTTTAGCGGCGAGGTAATGCCTGCAAAACATTTAAAGTATTTTCGCAAATATTTGCCGCATGCAATGTATGTCAATTTATACGGGCCAACAGAAATCACCTGTAATTGCACTTACCATATTTTACAACCGGCATGCGATTATGCCGATGGTTTGCCGATCGGCATTCCATTTCCCAACGAAGACGTGTTTTTATTGGATGAAGACGATAAAAAAATCACTCTACCCGAGCAATGCGGTGAAATTTGTGTGCGAGGCACAGCACTTGCCTTAGGATATTATGGGGCACCGGCAGAAAATGAAAAACGTTTCGTTCAAAATCCTCTTTGTACAGCATATCCAGAACGGATTTACCGTACTGGTGATCTGGGAAAATATACTGCGCAGGGGTTGCTTGTTTTTTGCGGTAGAACAGATTTTCAAATTAAATACATGGGGCATCGAATCGAATTAGAAGAAATCGAACGTGCTATGAATGCTGTAGATGGTGTCACGCGCAGTTGCTGCTTGTTTGATTCGCAGCGTGAACGTCTTAGCGGTGTATATGTTGGAACAATTTCACGCGAAGCGTTGCATGCTGTCATGAAGCAAACATTGCCAGCATTTATGATCCCCGGAAAACTTCGCCAAATCGATACGATGCCTTTGACGAAAAACGGAAAAATCGATCGCAAAAAATTGGAGGAAGTCCTATGAAGCATCCTGTTGCAAAGTTGCCGGACTGCCAAAGTGCTTTTTATGTTTTCGAGCCAGCAGCTGCTATTGCACGCGTTAATTGGTTGCGCGCTCGTCTTCCACAGCACGTTTCCATTTGTTATGCAGTAAAAGCAAACCCGTTCCTTTGTGATGCTTTATCTGAAGCGGTCGAGCGCTTTGAAGTTTGTTCTCCCGGAGAAGCACGCATCTGCCTTGCACATCACATTTCGCAAGAAAAGCTGGTGATCTCCGGTGTTTATAAAACACCTGCTTTCATAGAAGAAATGGTTTGTAGCGGGGCACCTGTTCTTTACACTGTTGAGTCTATGACGCAGTTTACTTTACTGCAAAAGCTGGCACAACAATATCAAAGAAAGCTATCGCTGCTGCTCCGGTTGACAAATGGTAGCCAGTTTGGCATCAACGCCGCCGATATCGAACAAATTGTTGCAAACAGAGCACAATTTCCATTACTTACATTCCGTGGAATTCAGTATTTCTCCGGTACGCAAAAAAATTCCTTAAAGAAATATGCACGTGAGCTGCGTATGCTTGACGGTTTTCTGCAAAAGTTGCATGATTCATATGGCTATACTGCACCTGAACTGGAATACGGTACTGGCTTTCCCGTTGCTTATTTTCTGGATGAGTCTGTGGATGAAGATACTCTTTTGCAAGGCTTTTCAGAGTTACTTACGGAGATGTCCCAAAAGCCGCATATCACGCTGGAACTTGGCAGAAGCATTGCCGCCTGTTGTGGACAATACTACACCCATGTTGTTGATTTCAAAAACAACGACGGACAAAATTATGTGCTTGTTGACGGCGGTATGCATCATCTTGTATATTTCGGGCAACACATGGCAATGCGACATCCCAAACTACATCTTGTTGGCAAAGAAAATCATCCCGTTAAAGATGTGTGGAACATTTGCGGTTCCCTTTGCTCCATGAATGATATACTAGCAAAGCAACTGCCGTTGCCGTCTTTACAAATCGGTGATTTGCTATGTTTTGAAAATACGGGTGCATATTGCATGACAGAAGGAACTGCGCTGTTTCTCAGCAGAGAAATTCCAGCGGTGTACTTTCTAGAAAATGAAAATTATGTTTGTGTTCGTTCACCTATTGAGACAGCACGCTTTAATACACCATTAACAGAAAGGAATTAAAAAATGGAACAGCTTATTGAAATTTTAAACGACATTCAACCCGGCATAGACTATGAAACTCGCACTGATCTCATTGACGGATGCGTGTTAGAATCCCTCTCGATTCTTTCTCTGGTTGCGGAGCTCGAAGACGCTTTCGATGTTACCATTCCAGCTGTTGAGATCATTCCTGCAAACTTTAATTCTGCAAAAGCCATGTGGGACATGATTGTTCGCTTGCAGCAGGCATAAGATGCAATTTGCAAGCAAATTATTAAGCGGCGCTTTTCAGAGTCTAATTTCAAGTTTTTCCGTTGCATATCTTGCCATCTTTTTACCTATTTGCGTGTTGATATATACCCTTTTGCCACAAAAATATAAAAAATATTTGTTACTCACTGCAAGTTATGTATTCTTTTTTCTGATCAGCGGAAAACTTGTTGTCTACTTATTTTTGTCTACCCTTTCCATACATTATTTTGGTATTTGGCTGGATCGCCTGCAAACTTTGGAAAAATCGCAGCTTGCCGCAGCGCCGTTGGAACTTAAAAAACAAATAAAATCACATTGCAAACACCAACAAATTCGCGTTATTTTGTTGGCAGTTTGTCTGCATATCGGTGTTTTGGCCGTACTGAAATATTCTCCTTTTTTTCTTCAGAATATTAACACGCTGTTATTCTTATGCAAAGCGCCTTTTTCTCTGCAAATTCCTAATTTTCTTCAACCGATCGGTATCTCCTTTTTCACCCTGCAAGCCGTATCTTATCTAATGGATGTATACAAAAAGAAGATACCAGCTGACGACAATCTTCTGCGACTTGGACTTTTTCTTGCCTTTTTCCCGCAGATTGTGGAAGGTCCGATCTGTCGCTATGAACAAACTGCGGACAAGTTATGGAATGCACAACAAATCCGATACAGCAATCTTTTGCTTGGAGCACAGCGTATTTTGTTCGGTCTTTTTAAAAAGCTGCTCGTTGCAGACCGCCTAAATCTTTTTGTCAAAAATGTGTTTGACAAAGGTGCCGAAAACGAGGGTGCCGTCATAGCGGTCGCAGCAATTGCATACACTATCCAGCTGTATATGGATTTTTCCGGCTCTATGGATGCTGTACTCGGAAGCGCGCAAATTTTTGGGATTGCCTTGCCGGAAAACTTTGAGCGCCCGTTTTTCTCAAAGACGATTCCGGAATTTTGGAAACGTTGGCACATCACACTAGGCACCTTTTTCAAGGATTACATATTTTTCCCGCTGAGCATGACACACCCCATGAAAAAGCTCACTACTGCGGCACGTAAACGTCTTGGAAATTACTACGGCCCTTTGATCCCCGGTTCTATTGCACTGTTTTGTGTTTGGTTTTCAAACGGCTTATGGCATGGGGCCGGCTGGAACTATATATTTTTCGGGCTATATCATTTTATTCTGATTTTGCTTGGTAATCTCATAACGCCTGTCGTGCGGCAGCTTCAAGCGCGGCTGCATGTTCGTGCAGAGGCTTTGCCATATCGAATCATGCAAATATTCCGCACGAGTGTTTTGGTCGTAATCGGCGAGCTTTTCTTCCGGGCAAGCGGCCTTAGCATCGGCCTGAAAATGTTTTGGAAAATCTTTACGGATTTTCGTTTTTCCGTGCTTGTTGATGGTTCGCTATTCTCTTACGGCATCGATCCATTGGATTTTTGCGTTGTAGGCATAGCTCTTTGCGTCGTTTTGGGGATCAGTCTATTGAACGAAAAAGGGATATGTGTCCGCTTTTGGCTTTCCAAACAATCTATTCCCGTCCGCTGGGGGTTGCTATATCTTTTAATCCTTGCAATTATTGTCTTCGGCGCTTACGGAATCGGATATGTTCCTGTTGACCCCATGTACGCAAATTTTTGAGGAGGCGCCTATGAAACCGATAACGCGCCGCATTGCCGGCTGTGCTGCTTTTTTGCTGCTGTTGCTTGCGATTCTGATTCTTTTTTCCCGCATTATGCAACCTAAGGGAAATAGGCGAGAAGACGGAATACAAGATCCTGTAGCCAATGGAATTCTCAGTGAAACACCGCAAAGTATTGATGTACTGTTTCTTGGAGACAGTGAAAGTTACTGTGCTTTTATTCCCCTACAACTATTCAAAGACCACGGCATTACCGGATATGTTTGCGGTACTTCGTTACAAACATTGGGGTACTCTTTTGAATTTTTAGAAAAAACCTTTCAAAACCAAACCCCAAAAGTTGTTGTACTTGAAACCAATGCCATTTTCCGTGATGAGGGGCTCTCACAGGAAATCGCCCGACAAGCAGAACTTCTGCTGCCGATTTTCCGTTATCATGATCGCTGGAAAAAGCTTATAACCGGGCAAAGCACAAAAGCATCGAAATATTCTTTTTTAGACGGATCCAAAGGCTATATTTTTGATGTTTCTCAAAATCCTGCCAACACCAAAGACTATATGTCTCCATCTGATGCAGTCGCCAGCATTCCAGCCATCAATAACAGATACGTTGAAAGTATGAAGCAATTTTGCCAAACACACGATGCCACACTGTTGCTTATCAGCGTTCCAAGTACTGTCAACTGGCGCAGTGAGCGGCACAACGCAATTGCCGCATTTGCTGAAAAGATGGAATTGCACTATATCGACTGTAATATGCTACGTTCTGAAATACCCATAGATTGGACAATGGATACGCGGGATAAGGGCGATCATCTCAATCACTTTGGAGCCTCCAAAGTCACCAAATATCTAGGCGATTATCTGGCTTCCCTTTCCTTGTTTTCTGACAAACGAAAGGACCCATCCTACGCCAATTGGACGGCAGCCGTCAGTGAATTTGAAACTATCATTGGCATGCCATTGCAATAACAAATTGCAAAGCAAGCAAAGTGCTCCTCATTTGTCGCGCCAATCCCGCGATGTAGCCATTTCTCCACCTCCTTCCATATGGATACAAAGACTTGCACGCCTCGGATGAGTCATTCTCACCCGGCGTGCAGTTTTTTTCATTTATGGGGCACAGCACCAATGTGCAAAAAAAAAGTGTTGTCAAGTACGATGCGCAAAATTAATTTTGATATCCGGCAAAGCTCTTGCTGCCGCACTTAGCTTCTATCATGTCTACCCACAACGCACGGATATATCAGTTAGATAAATCAAAATAAGTGCTTTCTCTAAGCTGTTCTCACAGCGATGGTATCGCCCAATGATAGGGATCTTGAAAGAGATACCTTTGAGGCGGACTACTTTTTTCTCATAGGGGTCGCAACACTTGAATTTTTCTCTTAATCATTTCTTCACCACACTGTGCAATGTTGTTGGACCTGGTTTGTCTTCTCCTATCGAATGTTTGTGTTGTAACTTCATTCTACCAAAAGCCGGCATTCCGTCTCTACGGAAAATCGCTTTTTATTGCTTTTTAACAAGCTTGATCTTCGACATCCAACAAACAAAAAACACGCAAACAGGCGATGATACGCTTGGCTTGCGTGTTTTTTGAAACATAACACTCTTCAGAGCATACAATGACAGCAAAAAGCATATGCAAAGGAGACATGTAATGCCAATCAAAGTATTTATTGACCAGGGACATAATCCCGTAAATCCAAATGCAGGTGCAGAAGGCAACGGGTATCGAGAACAAGACCTGACATATGTCATCGGGCAAGAACTTGCGACGCTGTTAGCCGCAAATCCAAACTTCGAAGTTAAACTTTCCCGTAATTCCGAGACGGAGCAGTTAGGTACCTCTATTGCCACCAGCCTCGCAGCACGTGTGAATGCCGCAACAGACTGGGGCGCAGATCTCTTTTTATCATTACATGCTAATGCTTCCGAAAGCGCTGCGCCTTCCGGTAGTGAAGCGTTTGTTTACCGTATGAGTTCTACTGCATACTATATCGCCGAACAGCTTCTCAGAGGTCTGCACGAATCGACAGGCCTTCCAACACGTGGTGTTTTTGTCCGTCCGGGATTATATGTTCTACGAAAAACGCCAATGCCTGCAGTCTTAGTGGAGATGGGCTTTATTTCGAATCCACAGGATGCTTCCTTAATGGCAAACCAGCCCGGTCTTTTTGCGGAAGGACTTTATCAGGGTCTGCTCTCCTATTACGGTTTTTGAAGTGCACGCGGCTTTGTAAAGTCTGTTGCCACATATTTTATACATCCCGGCGGTGAATATTCCCAAAGATCCATATGTCCACTGTGTACGTAATATGTAAGAGGTGCTCGCGGTAGTTCAGCACGTGCGCTGTCAATCAAAGCAAGTTTGATCTTCATGCGATCCGGCAATATACTCTTAATGTATACTGCCGCACTCTGCCCAACACTTACATCCGCTCGCGGTTCTGCAAGACCGGCGAGATTCGGTGCAAGTTCTACAAAGATGCCATATTCCTCAATACTGCGAATAATTCCACGCACCGTTTCTCCGGGTGTAAAATGTGCAACATTTTCCGACCAAGTGCCTAGCAATTCTTTGTGTGTCAGATAAAATCTTCCACATTGGGGATCCACTTCGCGTACCACAGCATATATCTGCATGCCAGGAAAAAAACGATCGCGTGGATGATTGATTCTGGAAACAGAAATACAGTCGACACTCAGCAAAGAAACAAGTCCGCAGCCGATATCCACGAAAGCACCAAATTGCTCCATATGCGTAACTTTGGCGGGGATAATGTCACCCGGAGTAAGCCTTGATAAATATTCATCGTAACAGCGTTTTTGGGCAGCCCTACGCGAAAGCAACGCCCTTTGTGTACCATCCGGCTCACGGTAAAACCCCTGCACACAAAAGCATACCGTTTTTCCCACTCTTGTGATTACGGCAATGTCTTTGCCACAGCCATTTCTCTCATACACGACCTCATCGCGCGGAATAGTCCCCTTCATAGCTCCCAGTTCAACCGTTAGGGACAGATCCGAATCACATAGTACAGCGGGCGCCTCCAGAATACTTCCAAGTGCCATCGCGTGCTCTAAGACACTCTTAGTATAATAGCTCCGCTGCCCGCTCGCCGCAGCAACACCCTCCGGCAAAAAATTCTGTTCCAACACCTTGCAGATCCTCCGTTTTTTCTTTCGCTCTGTTTCATTCTATGGCTTTGGGACAGGGTTTATGTATCTTACCATACTGCAAAAGCAAAAGGTGTATCCTTCATTTCTTCAATTAAGCAAAGTTGCCAATTGACAAGAAAATCAGCAAAGGAGTATAATAAAGGAACAATAAGCCGGAGGTGGAGCCATGCTGCATAGTTGGATTGAAGAATATAGGCCGCTTTCGCCGCAGGAAGCAGCTGACCAACAACGAATGCTATTTTTCGTTAAGACGCAAAAACAACTCCTTTTTCGTTCCAATACTGCCATGCACTTTACCGCCTCCGCTTGGGTTGTTGATCCCAGCCGCCAGTATGTTCTAATGGTATATCATCTACTGTATCGCTCATGGTCTTGGTGCGGTGGGCACGCA
Organism: Eubacteriales bacterium; assembly: GCA_034086705.1. Classification (GTDB taxonomy): domain Bacteria; phylum Bacillota; class Clostridia; order Oscillospirales; family CAG-272; genus UMGS1225. The sequence goes on from JAXDZV010000084.1 coordinate 12,236, forward strand.
GACGGCACAGAAAATCTTTTGCATGTTGCACAGCGTGAAGTGCAAGAAGAAACAGGCATTACAGGCCTTGTTCCTCTATTGCAAAGGCCAATTTCTTTAGAGATTCTTCGTGTGCAACAGCATTTTAAGGACAATATAGCCGTTGCGCCACATTTACATTTGAATCTTACATTTGCTTTTATTGCAAACCCTATGCTTCCTTTGCGCCCAAAGCATGACGAAAATAGCGCAGTTCGCTGGTTTCCAAGCAAGCGCGTAGTGCATATTTGCGCAGAAGCACAAATGCGCCCGATTTACCAAAAACTAAATGCAAGGCTTTTCCCACCACTCTAACAGCGGGGCAAATCACCCCACACGAGCGCAATTCCAAAATCAAAACATCAATCATGTAAAACCCCCTTGAAGCCAGGTTCGAACAATAAGTTTGAACCTTCCTCAAGGGGGTTTTATATTGATCGCCAAAACCAGGCTTATTTTATGACTGTTTTTCCGATTTAACCGTACGCGGAAATTTTTGTGTGCGTAGCTGTTCGCGCAAGTAAGCAGTCGCACACCACATTAATGCTACACAACTTCCAGGAATGAGCTCTTTGGCTTCTTTTGCATTTACCCAACGATAATCAGTGATTTCACAGCCATCGATACGAACAGGTCCTGATTGACGCGACAAAAACAGTACTACCTGTTTATGCAATCTGTTTCCTAATGTGTATTGCAACTTGCGACGAAAACCCGGTTGTGGGTGTAATGACATACCACATTCTTCCTGAACTTCCCGCGCAGCGCATATGAGTTCGGTCTCTCCGGCCTCCATATGCCCCTTTGGAAAACTCCAAGACCCGCTGCGCTTTTGCCGAAGCAAAAGAAATTCGTAACAGCCATGACGGCGCCTCCAAATCAGCGCACCACAAGATTTCTCATACCGTGCCTCAATATGTGTGACATAATAGCGTTCTTGAAATTGTACTGCACAAGCAATCTGGTCCTGTGTGAAAATCCTTGCAGTAGGTGCCATGACCAGCTTGTCTTCTACGTCGTTCTCTCGATGAACAATACCAATAATTCGCCCCGTATAGGAAGTAACGGGTGCTGTTACTCCCATCAGATAAACGTCCAATTCTTCACCATCACCGCCAAGTACATCCGGAAGATATCCATAATTGATGGGATAATGCAGCGTATATGTGTCTTTATGATGCACATACCCAATTGGCCGATCAACCTGCATGGTTACCACCTTCCCCAAATAAGACCATACCGTTGCTTTCCGTAGTATATACTGCATCATCTCTGCTTTTGCGCACTCATATTGCTGCACATCTTGCGGATACCGAGCTGCCAGTGAGCGCTTTAAAGACTCATATCGCTTTGCCATCGCACGGTCAAAGCACAAATAATTGCGAAAGTTTATCAATGCGCGCCAGGCCTGTCCTTCATATTGCAATAAAAACAACCTCTGCCGAACCCCTTTTGGCGCCATATAGCACTGAACAGTACCGCAAGTCTTCCCGATAACAGGATAGTACCCTGCATCACACAGCAGCGCCTCCACAGCAGCTGAATGCGCAAGTGAAGACAGACCAACCGCAATGTCCAATACAGGCCGAGCAGAAATTTGCAAACCCGACGTACTTCCAACATGTCTGACGTCTTTGATATATGGCTTGAGCAAGTCTTTCAGCCGATTGCAAACATGCGTCCCCTCTGCTACCCATTGCCAACACGGTGGTACAAGCAGAACTTGTGCCCGGTTATGCGTATCCAATTGCCTGCTTTTCATCTTGCTTTTTCCTTCAGCCGAGTTCATCGATCGGATTATCCGTGTTGAAATAACTAATGCGGTTGTTCAATATGGACACAAGCGCACGATAGAACACATCAGGACGAGTTTCAAAATCAACACACATTCTTTGCGCCTCTCGTTCAGTATTGCATACAGCAGTCAACGTAAGGTAATCTTCCAAATTGCGTGTGAAACGAACGCGAAATTGCCAGCGATTATCCGAAAGGGATTCAACAGAACAGCGATAATCTGCCTTGCTCTTTTTCATAGCGAGCAGCATTAAAGCATGCTGTAAGGACCGCTCGCGAGTCAAATGCAACATTGTATCCTGCAGTGTCTGAACCGTTTCATGGCCCAAAGGCGTAATTGAAAAAAGTTCTGTGCCATCCTCTTTTGTTGTTTTGGAAATCATACCGTTTTGAACAAGATCCGGCAACAACAGACAAAAATCGAATGACTTAACCAGCCCGTTCTGCACAACAATATCGTGGAATTCAACAAAGTCTAAGGAAAGCTCTACCGCATCCAATAAATACAGCATAAAAAGCCGCATCTCTTCATCTTTTTTAAAGGGGACCTGTATAAAATCAGCCATGCAATGCTCCTATAATGATCAGGAAAGATATGCAGCAAGTGTTTGCGCCGCGATTGCATCATATACCGATTGCGGCGTATTACATCCCGTTTTGGCATATAACTCTGCGGGGGTACCTGCCGCGCCAACAACACCGCCAATCAATACAACAATATAGTCCGCCAATTCCCATACTGTACGCGGTCCATGCCAGGTAAAAACAACCGAAGATGCGCGGCTGATCAACCGTATCTGTTCTGCAACATAATTGCGGTTGATTGAGTCAATACCTGCAAAAGGCTCATCCAACAACAGAACCTGCGGTATATGAATATATGCCATAGCAAGGTCCAGCCGCTTTTGAAAACCACCGGATAGGTCCCTGGCACGAACAGCATAATATGGCTGCAAAGAAAACTGTTGTATCACATCAATCTCGCGTGCTCTGGCAGCTTTGCCCCGTATCCCATGTAAACGGGCAGCATATAATAAATTCTGCTCTACACGAAGATTCGGAGCAAAGCAACCGCTTTCCGACGCATATCCAATCAACGTACGCAAGCGTTTTTGTTTTCGCAATGTAAAAACC
>JAXDZV010000021.1:0-4948 GCA_034086705.1 Eubacteriales bacterium
GAATACTTTGAAAAGCTTCTCAACCAGAAAGCGTCCGATATTTTTAGTTCGTCGCAAAATGAAAAAGAACTGTCCGACATCAGAAAGAAGAAGGCACAGCTTGAAACGGCAATATCCAATCAGGTGAAAAATCTTCGGGAGGCAGATGACAGTCTGAAACGGTTTATACAAGAAGATGTGAAGGCTATCACCGATGAACTTGCCGAAATAGAAATTTTACTCCAGAAGTTAGAGGGCACCAGGCAAAGTCAGATGTACGCTATCCGAAATATTGAAGAAATCAAGGAACGGCTACTGTCATTCGGGAAGTATGCTGAAATGCCGCACCCGATGTGCTTGTAACGCTGATACAAACCTTTGTGGAGCGCATTTATATTACCGATGAAAATGATGAGCGTCACTGCCACATCTTCATCAAAGGTTGCTCGAAAGAAGATTATGATGACTTCTTCCGGGCAACCGGTTACATAGAAAACACACAGGAAACCGGAGCTGTCACATCCGTTTTGCCTGTGTGTGATTCAGATGAGTGTTGCAAAACCTACAGAAATTGAGTATCGGCCTGATTCCGTTTGGCCGTGCGTGGTCAGGATCGCAAAAGCCGGGATGCGACGAAAACAGACAAAAGATACAGTCAGATTCCGACAGAAAAAGACGGTAGCGCATGGTACAATGAAAGCTGATAAAACGGAAGGCGGAAAGCCCGGGCGGGTGGAAAGGAGCCGAAACATGCAGGCAGAAAAAGCGGAAAGCAAAACAGGACATGGGGCAAAGGAAGGCATAGCGGGCAAAAATGTTTTGCTATATCTGAGATATTTATTCGGACGTGCGGCTGGGCTGACGGAACAGGCGCCTCTGACACCGGCACAAGCTGCCACATGGGGGCGGTTTATCGCAGGCTTTCGACGCGCGGCGATTGCTTTGACGGAAGCATTTTGCGGGTTTGTGCTGGCTCGGGGGAATCTCTTTGGGGCGCAGGTCTTTGGTATTTCTTTTTTGTGCGCAATGGCAGAAAACACTCCGCTGGTTCTGCTCGGAGTGATTGGAGGCACGTTTTTGGCAGGGAAAGCAAGTGCCGCTTGGGGAATCGGGGTATTGGTATCGTTTGGTGTACGGTATTGCGTTAGTAGAATTATGGCACATACATCATCGCTGCAAGAAGAGGCAACAACAGAAAAAGAAAGCTTTTTCAGCAGTGTAACCGCACTGTTGTTGCCTGCAGGAGTTTTTGCGGAAAGTATTTGGTTGCGTGTAGCTGCGGCTGCTGTAGGCAGCTGCGTCGGCGGCATTATCTCCCTGCGCGCAGGAGGAGAAACGGCAGGTGCGGTGTTGGCGCCTTTGTTTGCTTCGCTGGGATGTTGGACTGTTGCAGGCGCGTATACACAACGGTGTGCGCTGTGGCAGCGCAGGCTTGCGGCGGCTGCGTTGACGGCTGGGATTATTTTTGCAGTACGGGATATTGTTGTGCTGGGGATCAGTATAAAGACGGTATGTGCTCTGTTTGCAACGTTGTGCTTTGCGGTCCGAGGGGGCTTTTTGCTTGGCTGTACAGCCGGACTTTGTTTCGGTTTGGTTTGTGATGCTGCATATGCGGTTGCATTTGCTATTGCGGGTTTGCTGTGTGGAGCATTGCGCTCTTTTTGGGGTGTGGGAATTTGCGCGGCAGTGTTTGGCGCAGGCGGGTATGCCTGTGCAGTGGGTGGTTTTGGCGCGATGCGCGGTGTGGTGCCGGAACTGTGTATCGGCGGGGTACTGTTCTGGCCGATGCGGCGCTTTGTTGCGACCGTGGCGAATCGATTTGACCCTACCCCGACGATGGGGGCGGCGCCTGAAGCCAAAGAGCAGGAGAGCACAGAGGCACATGCACTGCGCGAACAGGCTCTGACCGAGCGCTTGCAGACGCTTTCGCAAGTTCTGCAAGAGCTTTCCGGTGCGTTTTATGCGCTTTCCGATCAAATGCGTCGTCCGGCAGGAACGCAGCTGCGTGCGTTATGTGGCTCAGTTTGCAAACGTTGGTGTCGTCGGTGCAGCAATGAGAGTATTTGTTGGGGAGAAGCGTATGAGAAGACAAGCCGTGCTGTGGAGGGAATAGCAGAAGCGCTTGTCCGCGGCACGCATGCCGCTGATGCACCGCTGCCGGATTTTTTGCGCAGCCGTTGCCGCTGCCTTTCGGAGATTTTGCGGGAAGTAGATGACGCAGTAGCATCTTTATACGAAACACAGGTCAAAAATGATAAAACAGCTGTCTTCGCGGCGGACTATGCATGCATGGCGCGCCTGCTTTCTACGGCGGTGAGTGCACATGCCAAAGAGTACCAGGTCGATGATATACTTTCACGTCGGCTGCAGCGAACGTTGGAATACTTACATTTTCGCGCAGACTCTTTGCAAGTTTTTGCCGGACGCCGACGTGCCGTTATCGCACATGGGCTCATGCTCGGCAATCGGGCGCCGGGTGCTGCTGCGCTGCGAAAAGCGGTTGGACAGGTGACGGGGGTTTGCTATGGCGCGCCGTCTTATTACCTGGGAGGCCGAGGTGTAACGCTTTATATGGATGCCGTTCCTGCCATCTCGGTGCGCAGCGGTGGTTATACCTCTCCGGGATTTGCTTTGGAAGAAAACGGAGACAGCTTTGTTTGTTTTGAAAGCAATGAGGCTTATGCATATGCAATTTTGTGTGACGGAATGGGCAGTGGAGCAGAGGCCGCTCTGACTGCAAGGATTTGCTGTCTTGTACTTGAAAAATTGTTGCGCGGTGGAAATGACAAGCAAGTCAGCTTGGAGATGCTGAATGCGTTTTTCCGTGCAAGACAGACGGAGTGTAGCTGCACGGTGGATCTTTTGGAGGTGGATTTGCTGCAGCGGCGCGCCTGCTTGATCAAAAGCGGCGCAGCACCGTCGTATGTTTTGCGGGAGGGGAAGGTATTTCAGATTGCATCCGCAAGTGCGCCGATTGGTATTTTACGGAATGTTGGTGCGGAGAAAACGGCGTTTGAGGTGCAGAGCGGAGATTGCATCATATTACTCAGCGACGGAATGGCGCAGACGGAGCAGATGCAAACACAACTGATTACATATCTTGAAAAAGGAATCTGCGGTGATATGCAGGCACAGGCACGTGCACTGGTGGGACATATGCAGCGGCAGGCAACACAGCAAGACGACAGAAGTTGTGTACTGGTGCAGATTGAGCCGGTGCAGGGCACTTTCTGAATTTCGCAAACAATGAAATCCACCGAAAGATGCCCGACGGTAGAAAGACCTGCCGGGTACGTTTCTTTTTTGCTGAAAAGACTTTTGGTGCTTTTGCAGGATACCGCGGCACATAAAAGGCGGTATGTGGTATTAGTTTTTGCGTAGAAAAAGACAATACGCAGAAAAACGATGTGTGTTTCTGCGGGCGGCGTTTGACGGAAGATTTTGAGGCGGATGGATACAGCAGTTGAAAAGAGAAAGCCGGCATGAGTGTCTGAAAATGAGACTCTATCGCAATCTAAAGGCGCGCACAAGCAAATAAAAGTCCGGTCGACGGTAAAGGGAAATAATTCGAAGCGTGCTGCCTTCGGGGGCGTGCAGAGCCAAAGAGCATGCCATAGGGAAAGAAGACGGAGGTGGGCAGAAAGAGATTTTGCCACAGAGGTGGTAGATTCTCCGGGAAACTCCACAGGCGATATAGTGTTTTTGGGTGCAGCCGATCTTTATTAAGGAGGCACGGCCACAGGAAAATTGTTCAAATTGCCGAAAATCAAGAAACAACAGAATTTTTTTAGGGGAACTTGACAGAGTCTAGGCACATATGATAGAATCGAAGCGGTTATTTCGAACGTAAAAATCAATACATAATGCAGGAGGACGGATGAAAAGTACGAAAAGGACGGCAGCTGTCTTTTTGATTGCTGCCTTTATGTTGACCGTTTTGGCGCTCGGCGCCAGCGCACAGCAGGGGAATGCAACCATCGGCACGGTAAACAATTATACCGGTGCCATCACGCTGGATGGTGTGAAGGACGCGGCATATGCGGCACACGGTAAGAAGCTTTCCGCAACGCTGTGGGAAGGACACGGCGAAGAAAAGACCGGAACTGTGTGGGCAGATTATTGGTTTTTGTTTACGGATGATTTTCAGAAATTGTACATCTATACGGAAATGCATGACGATGTCATCATTGCTCCAACTGCAGAAAAACAGTCCTGGTGGGACGGGGCTTGCCATACGGACTGTGTGGAGCTTTGGCTGGACCCGACCAACAACGCCGGGCAGTACGGCAAGGAAGATTTGCGCCGAGCGGAAGGCTTCCATTATCGTACAGACGTTTCCGGGTTTGCTTCCGGAATATTCTGGGGTGTACATACGCTCGGCAATGAAAATTGCAGGCCGTATTTTGAGTCAAAGGTACAGATGACAGGTTATGGCTATAATGTGGAATGGATGATCGACTGCAGCGCATTTTCTAAGGTAGGAGTTGTGCCGCAGGCCGGTCAACTGTGGGGATTTCAGATTATGGCGAAAGATGTATACAGCGAAAAGCATTGCGGAGAATATTGGGCGCATACAGACAAAGACGGCAACTATGTGGACTATGATCAAGCTACCGACTACCTAATGTGCGACTACGTGTTTTATGATGAGGTAAAGACAACATCCAATAATCCGCGCAAAGCGTATCTGGATATGGCGGAGCTGGATAATCTGAAACTGGGTAAAAATGTTTCCGACGCGCAGCCCGATACGGACCCGGATCCGGTGGATACAACCGACACCACGGATCAAACGGGGAAAGATTCCACAACAACGAGCGGTGGCTCAAAACCCAGTGCTCCGCAAACTGCTGACCCGATTTTGATTGCGGCCGCAGCATTGTTTGCCGGTGCAGGCACGGCAGTTGTGCTGCGTAAACGGCGGCGCTGAAAAGCCAAAGAGCCTGTGGGTACTATCGTTTCTACACGG
>JAXDZV010000059.1:0-8228 GCA_034086705.1 Eubacteriales bacterium
GAAAAGCAGACTCGGCAGTATTTAGAGTATGTTCAAAAACTGTACCGCGCAGGAGAACTATATGATTGGGCAATCGTATTCAACGGGTGTGACAAAATGATTGGAACCTGCGGCTTTGCTTCTTTGGATACTGAAAACCGCAGCGGCGAAGCCGGATATGTTTTGCACCCCCATTTTTGGGGCATGGAAATCGCTAAGGAAGCGCTTTTGCGTGTTATGCAGTTTGGTTTTACCGAATTGGGGTTGCACCGCATTGTCTGCAGACATATGCTCGGAAATGCGCAATCCGCTCGTGTGATGGAAAAATGCGGCATGCAGTATGAAGGAACGAATCGGGAAAGTATTTATGTGAAGGGCGCATATCGGACTGTTGCTGTATATGCAATGCTACAAGAAGACTTTACAAACAGAAATCAAATAGGAACGCATGCATAAATGAGGAGGCGATGCCTTGCAATACGGATTATCGATTTTTCCAATCGTACTGGTTGGTATGATGGGAAGCGGAAAAACAACTGTCGCTAGGCACCTTGCTAAAAACCTTGCATGCGATTTTATAGATTTGGACAAAGAGATTTGCCGCGTAGCAGGTAAAAGTATTCGTACACTCTTTGATGAAGCCGGAGAAACACATTTTCGAGATTTAGAACAAGAGGTACTTGCAGCACTATTTCAGACATATCAGGACAACCGCATCATTATTGCCACCGGTGGCGGAACGGTACTGCGCGCAAAAAACCGGGCACTACTGGCTGAGCATGCCACAACCATTTGTTTGTGTCGTACACCACAGCATCTTCAGAAATATCCTCGCACATTGGCGCGGCCACCGGTGAATGGTGATTTTGCACGGTATCAGCAACTTCTGCAGGAGCGAATGCCACTATATCGCAGCGTAGCTTCCATGTTTATTTTAAATGACAATTCAGTGGAGGCCGCCCGCAGAATTCAAAGATTTTTGATCGCCAGAAAATCGTAAATTAGGCAGCCTTGTTTTGCGAAAATTCGGCCTAAGAATAGAAAGTGAAATAGCTGCGTTATATTTATTTTTTGATTATGATAAAAAATACGCGGAAAAGATATAAAAATCAGTTGCTTTTTGTATAGCCATATGGTAGACTAAAATGCAATCTTGATCGTCCCCATCAAGAAAAGGAAGAAGGAAATCAGTGTTATGCTGCAACTCGAACATATAGATTGGCAAACCCCCAACGGTACGCCGATTTTGCAAGACTTGTCCCTTGTTATACCAGACGGGAAGCTTACCGTCATCACCGGTCCCAACGGAGGCGGTAAAACAACGCTTGCCAAAATCATTTCCGGAGTGGAACTTCCCAGCAGCGGTAGAATTCTGTTAGACGGACAAGATATTACCGCTTTGGATATCACACAGAGAGCTAAGCTTGGAATCAGTTTTGCTTTTCAGCAACCGGTGCGTTTTAAAGGCATCACCGTCCGGCGTTTGCTTGAGCTTTCGTTTGGTGGGAAGGTCCCAGAAAGCCGTCTATGTGATACGCTGAGCGCCACGGGACTTTGTGCACGCGAATACCTTGATCGCGAAGTTGATGCAACATTATCGGGCGGAGAAATCAAACGAATTGAAATAGCAACCGTAATTGCACGGCATACCCGCCTTTCGGTCTTTGACGAACCAGAAGCCGGTATTGACCTTTGGAGCTTTTCCAATTTAATCGGCGTATTTGAAAAATTGCGCGGAAAACTGGACGGTTCCATGGTAATTATTTCGCATCAAGAGCGCATTTTGAAAATCGCAGATGAGATTGCAGTAATTGCGGACGGAGGCGTTCAGCAAAGCGGCAGTGCAGATGAGATATTGCCGCAAATTCTCTCCGGACGAGATATTCATGCAAGCTGCATGAAGCAGGAGGCGATGTTTCATGGATGAAACCACCAAAGAACTTTTAAAGCTGGTAAGCGATTTTGACGGTACTTTTCACGGTGCATACAACATCCGTGTGGACGGGAGTTGTGCCGGCAGACAATCCAGCGAACATATTAAAATCTATACAAAAGAGGATGCGCCAGGACTGGTGATCCGCGTAGATCCCGGCACAAAGGCAGAAACCGTTTCCATTCCCGCTTGTGTGACACACGGCAACATAGATGACCTGGTATACAATGATTTTTTCATCGGTGCTGACGCTGATGTTGTAATTGTTGCAGGGTGCGGTATTCACACGGCAAACGGCGAGCCGGCGCGACACAATGGAATTCACCGCTTTGTTTTGGACAAAGGTGCCAAAGTGAAATATTTGGAAAAGCACATCGGGACCGGGTCAGGAAGCGGAAGCAGGACAATTGACCCGGTAACGGAAGCAATTCTCGGTGAGAATGCCGTAATGGAGATGGACACGGCACAAATCGGTGGCGTAGATCGCACACTTCGGAAAACCAAAGCAACTCTGCAAGCAGGCGCCCGCCTTTTCATTCGGGAGCGAATTATGACCGAGCACACACAGCAAGCCGAAACGGAATTTGAAGTTACAATGGACGGTGCCGGCGCGGGTGTGGATTTGATCTCCAGATCTGTTGCCAAAGATCATTCCCATCAGAGTTATCGTTCTACCATTACCGGCAACGCGCCCTGTACTGGTCATTCAGAATGTGATGCAATTTTAACAGGAGCCGGCACGGTAGATGCAGCGCCCGCGCTGAATGCACATCACGAAGATGCAGCACTCATTCATGAGGCAGCGATTGGCAAAATTGCAGGAGAACAGATTGTAAAGCTGCGCACACTCGGGCTGACGGAAGCAGAAGCGGAAGCCACGATTATCGACGGCTTTTTGGGGTAAGAACCTATGCAATTATGGGAATTGCTTGTACTTGCCGTAGGGCTTGCGATGGATGCCTTCGCCGTATCCGTTTGCAAAGGGCTCAGCGTACCACAGTTGCGTGCAAAGCACTACGGCGTAGTTGGCCTGTGCTTTGGGGGGTTTCAGGCATGTATGCCCTTGCTGGGATATTTTTTGGGCAGCCGATTCCAAAGTCTGATCGAACGGATTGACCATTGGATTGCGTTTGCATTACTGATGCTAATCGGCATAAATATGCTTCGCGAATCATTTGGCCCTGATGAGGTCTTGGATGCTGATTTTTCACTACGTGCCATGCTGCCGCTCGCCATTGCAACAAGTATAGATGCTCTAGCCGTCGGTATCACTTTTGCCTTTTTGCAAGTGAACATTTTTCCCGCGGTTTCCTGTATCGGCGTTATTACCTTCCTATTGTCCATTCTTGGTTTGAAGTTGGGCCATATTTTTGGTGCAAAATATCGCGCGAAAGCCGAATTGGCAGGCGGCATCGTTTTAATTCTAATGGGGACCAAAATTCTTTTGGAGCATTTGGGTGTGTTCGAGAAAATCGGCTCTTTGCTACATAAATAAGACGTGCGATACAAAGGCCGCATCATGTGCAAAATGCACATGATGCGGCCTTTGCGCCGCGTATTCCATTCCTTAAATAAAACAACAACTATTGCTTTTTACCAATCCCCTTTTTGCGTATGCGCTTTTCAAAGCAGGTTACCAGAAAACCACTAAAATCTAAACAAATTTGCCCAAGGAAAAAGAAAATCAAAACAAATAGAAATGGTTTAATAAAAGTAAAAAACTCTTGCGTATTTTGGAAAAAACCAAGCACCGTATAATCCGAGATTGCCTGTAGAAATGCCGGAACCAAACTGAAAAGAGCTATTAGACAATTCATAAAAAAATAAACTTTATGCAGAGGGTTCTTTTTTTGTTCCCATATTTTCAGCGGAATGCCGACACGCATCACAGCATGATTGGTATGCGTTGTGCGATATACTGCGCAAAAACCAGTTAAAATGATAACCTCTAATAATCGCACGCCGAGATTCATCAGCAGAACCGGGTATTGATTACACACAATACTCTCAAAAGCAATGGAAAATGTATACTGAACGCAAAGCGCAAACAGTGCCCCGCATTGTTGCAAAAAAACCTGTCCCAGTGCGAGCCAAACAAATGCAGCGCTTTTGCGGAGACCCCATCGTATCACTGTATAACCAAGCAATCCCATACAGATGAAAAACAGCACAGGATCCAGCACACCACTCGTCCAGGTTAGAAATGTGTAAAGTGCCGGATGCAAGACATCGTTTGCAAAATAAGCTGCACCTGCAGACAAAACAAAAGAAATCAAAATGGTGCCGGGTAACATACACAATAAAAAAAGATACAGCACATACCGATGCAGCAATTTTTCCTCTGCAAAAAAAGATGCTGCGCGTTTGTCATTATGATTCATTCCGTCCCCGCTCCTTTTTCAGCAAATCAAGATAGTCCTGCAGAATAATTTGCGCAGAAAGTGTGTCCACAACACCCTTTCGCTTCTTGCCGTGTGTACCGGTTTCATTCAAAAATCGATGTGCCTCACAGGTGGAAAGTCGTTCGTCAAATAAAACAATATCGGCCTTGGTGTATGTACGCAAAAGGTCACGAAAAGCACGAATTTTTTCGCAGCGCTCCCCCTGACTGCCATTCATATTTACGGGATTCCCGAGCACAATGCATGATACTTCATATTTTTCCGCAGCCATTGCAACCTGCCGTGCGATCTCAACATCCCACTTGCTTTGGATGACACCAATGCCACCTGCTAAAAAACCCGTTGGATCTGAAACAGCGAGACCGGTTCTTGCGTCTCCAAGATCCACGCCGAGTATGCGCATATTTTTCATACTATAGGTACCTCTTTGCAGTATTAAAACGGGTCACAGTTTTAGCGTCTATGCCAAGTCGATGGCGCTAACAGAATCAAAATTGGAAACAACTCCAAACGTCCCGCCAGCATATCAAAAATCAAAACCAGTTTTGAGAGCCAGCCATAGCAGGCAAAATTGCCGCTGGGCCCTACCTCACCCAATCCGGGACCGATATTATTTAAGCAGGCAAACACTGCAGAGAGATTGGTTTCGATACTCATCCCGTCAAAGGAGATAATCAGCCAGCTGATCAATAGCAGCGCTATATATGTGACAAGATACAAAGTGGTTGCTTTTGCAACTTCTTCACTTATAACCATACCATCCGTACGAATCAGATTCACGCTCTGGGGATGGAGCAGTTTTTTAAGATTACGCTTAATACTTTTCCACAGCAATACAATCCGGGCACATTTCAGCCCACCGCCTGTACTGCCTGCACATGCGCCGACGACCATCAACAATAAGAGAATTGTTTTCGACAACGCCGGCCACTGGTTGAAGTCAGAAGTCGTAAAACCGGTGGTTGTCATAATACTGCTGACCTGAAAAGCAGCATGCCGTAAGGCCTGCTGTAGCGTTCCCGAAAACGGAAGAATATTCCAGGTTATAATACCCGTGGATAAGATCGCTAAAACACAGTAAAGGCGAAATTCTTCGCTCTTTAAAATATTCCGGATTTGTCCGGAAATCAACCAATAATAGAGCGTGAAGTTTATACCGAATAAGAACATAAAAACCGTTGTGACAATCTGCAAATAGGGGCTGTAGGACGCGAGGCTATCTGCTCGAAGACCAAATCCACCAGTTCCTGCGGTTCCGAAAGCTGTACATATACTCTCAAAAAAACTCATACCGCCGACAAGTAAGAAAATAACATTACACACAGTCAGTGTTATATATAACAAGTACAAAATCACAGCGGTGTGTTTGATTTTGGGTACCAACTTACTGACATGGGGGCCCGGACTTTCCGCGCGCAGTAGATGCAATGCGAAACCGCCTTTCTCATTTTTGACAATTGCTAAGAGAAATACGAGAACGCCCATTCCTCCAAGCCAGTGACTGAATGACCGCCAAAGCAGCGCCCCACGCGACAATTGTTCCACATTGCTTAGAATAGAAGAACCGGTCGTTGTGAAACCTGATACAATTTCAAATACAGCATCGAGCAAAGATGGGATTTCGCCGGAAATCCAAAACGGCAATGCGCCGAAAAAACTCATAACAATCCATGCAAGACCGACACATACAAACCCTTCTCGAACATAAAAGGTATGGTTTGCATGCCTGCCAAGCAACCACAATCCTGCTCCGACAACAGCGGTCAATACAGAGCTTACCATAAACGCAAGGGCAGTATGCAATACACCATCATACAAACATAAAGCTGCAGGTGGCAGCAAAAAAATGCCTTCCAACACCAGAATCTGTCCAATAAAGCGTGAAATGATACGATAATTCATATTTACATGATTCTCTTTCTTGTGATCGGTGCATCAAGCAAATATATCACCGAATTGATATACAACATCTTTCCCGGTCGTAACAACTACAACGTTGTCACCAGCCATAAAGCACGCATCTCCGTCAGGAATGATCGTTTTACCATGACGAGTAATCGAAGCAATCAAAACATTTTTGCGTAAAGACAGTTGCTTAAGAGGTCGACCGCAATGCATTGTGTTTTGATCAACGCAAAATTCCGCAGCCTCTGCATGCCGATCAGCAATAAAATGAACTGACTGCGCAGCACCTGCCTGATTTTTCATAGCGCGTACATATCGCACGATTGTACTGCAGCAGAGCTCATCCGGACAGACAACACTCCCCAGCGGAAGACCGCCTAAAACCATGCTATCATTAAAATGAGAGAGTTTTGTAATTACCTGAGGAACGCCGAGGTTCTTTCCGTACAATGCCAAAATAATATTTAATTCATCCATACCGGTCAAAGTCACAAGGGCGTCGCATTTGGCAATCCCTTCGCTTTCCAGCAATTGCAAATTTGCTGCATCTGCACAAACAATATCCGCTTGCGGCAAACGAGCTGCCAACTGTTCACATTTCTTTTCATCACGCTCTAATAATTGTACAGCGATACCATCCCGACACAACTGAGCAGCAAGATAGTATCCAATAGTTCCCCCGCCGCAAATCAGTACGCGCCGCACACGGCGCGTTGTTATCTTTAGACTGCGCAACAGATTTGCCAGCTCGTTGACAGGAGCAGTTACAAAAATCCTGTCTCCTTCTTCCAAAATAAATTCACCGGCCGGAACAATGGCCTCTCCGTGACGCAGCACCGCACACACCAAAACCTTGCACTTGGTAATCCGCTCTAAATCTTTAAGCATGACATGGCATAATAGACTGTTTCGTTCCACACGCAATTCCACAATCTCCGCGCGTCCTTTGGCAAAAGTATCGCGTTTTAAAAATCCCGGATACTTCAAAAGCCGTTCCATTTCTTGCGCAGCGCGTCTTTCAGGATTGACAGTCAAGGACAAAGCAAACATGTCCCGCATCTGCCAAACCTGATCTGTATATTCCGGGTTTCGAATTCTGGCGATGGTATGCAGCCCCGGATTTAATGCATGAGCCACCATGCAGCAAAGCAAATTCACTTCGTCTTCACCAGTAGCAGCAATTAATAGTTCTGCCTCTGTTATGCCTGCTTGAGCAAGTGTGTTACGGGTGACACAATTGCCTGCAACAGACATAACGTCATTTTGTTCTATCGCCGCTTCCAGCACAGCACAGTCTTGATCTATCAGCGTCACATCGTTACCTTCTGCGCACAACAACCTTGCCAAGCTTGCGCCAACTTTTCCGATCCCTGCAATTATGATTTTCACGTAGGTTCTCCTTTATCTGCGTTTTTCAAACGTTTGGATAGTGCAGTGCGGCAGCCTCCCTAAACAGAATACCACGTTTTTTTTAAAAGTAAAGATTCTTTCTTGCCAATTCTCGAAAAATAAGTGTTGTAAATGGACGCGGCCGATCCATATAAACATATCAACGGCCCCCATTACACAAGGGGCACGAAAAACGCAACTGCAAAACATATTGTTCCCGTTTATAAGACATGCCAAAACAGCTTGCCAAAACCACTATGATTATACAGCATTTATTGTCTTTTGTCACTACGCAAAACTCTTTTTCTACCTTGTTTAAAGGTACTGTCAATAGTTTTTCGCAAATTCGTTTCTGACAAAATGAAGTAGTGTGCCGGTAGTCCGGCGATGGAGCGGCTACACTCCTCTTATTTGCACGAAAGCATAAGTAAAAGAGTTTTTTTGCAGATTTCAAAAGTGTTTTGCCAAAGATGAGCATAACAAAACAAGCCTTTTCTTAAAGTTACTTGAAAAAGCTTATCTGTGCTGCAAAAAAAACGAAAAATTTTGAACAAATCATGCTTTTCACGTTAAAATTGTTGCAAAAATATTTATAGTGTGATATGCTATATTAAGTAAAA
>JAXDZV010000018.1:0-14940 GCA_034086705.1 Eubacteriales bacterium
TGCAATATTTATCGGCTCATCATTTCGGTTTATAATTTCTAAAATGTTTTCAATAACAACGGTTTCAATAGGTAACGGCGGAACATAAGAGGTGCCGCCTATGGTTACAGGTACACCTCTTATTCTGCCGCCGCTTGCAAAAAAACCTTCGTTCACAAGCTTTGCAATGTGGCAAAGAATTGAATAATCGCTTTTCACTTGTAACACATCTTTGTCCAAAATAAATTCCCAGGCGTGTTTCAGATTTAAGATTTTTTGCACATCACTTGCCGTTACACCGTTGACCTTACCGTTTTCCAGTATATCTTCGGTTTGGGGGAAAGAGGTTGCAACACCTTCTAAAACTGCCTGCTCGTAAATGGAGATTTTCATATTCATTCGGGCAAAATCAAGGTTTAAAAGTACGTCGGGGGATAATTCGTTTTCGGTAAAACCTTTTTCAGCAAGCGCCTTTTCAACTTTTCTGATTTGCTTTCTCAGTTCCTTTGCTTCAGCATTATTACGAAGCAAAAGTTGATATAATGTATCGGAATAAACATCAACATAGGTCGATGTCACTCGGCTGCCTACACGCTTGCGGACATATAGATATTTACCGCTTTTGTTTTCTTTTATTTCGGGTGTGCCGTCATAAGCCAATAATTTAAGACGGGCATATAAATCAGCTCGCTGCTCCAATAATTCTTGTATTTCGGGGTAGTTATTCATACCAAAACTCCTTTTAGGGAACTTTTTGTAAGTTTATTATAACTATTGTTCCCTAAAATGTCAAGAATAATTCATTGACACCGTTCGACAAGTTTTGTATTGCGATACATAGCGTGGTTAATAGATAAAAAGAACAAGCGAGGTGAATTTCACCTCGCTTTTGTGGTTAGTGTAACACTTTTTCTGTTATATCAATCAAAGTTTCAAAATTAGCTGGCAACTCTTCTTGGCTATCATAGACATCAGATGTGTATGCTCTGAAAAGCGTGTAATCAGAAGCGAATGCTTGCACCGAATAATAAACGGCACTATCGTTTGGATATCCAAACAAGGTAATGCGTCCCGTATAGTTTTCATCCGTATAAACGGCTATAACAAAACCGGGCAACAATGGTTGGGTTTCAATGATTCTTCGTTGAATTTCATATTGCAACTTTTCGATCGGAATATTATTCTTTCCTGTTTTCCCTGCAAAATAGAATGTAGCAACAGCTGTTGCAATTTCTGTTGCAAGCATAATGGCGAATATTGTCCAATCAATGTTGCTGAATTCGTGTATTTCTCTTTCGCCGGTCAAGAATACTGTGATAAAAATAATGACAAACATTAATGCTACACCGGAACAAACATATATAAGCCCATTCTTTTTGTTTGCTTTTAAGTTGTTTAACTTTTCATTTAATGTTTCCGGTTGTTCAGTTACCTCAAATGACATATTCCGTCGAATAATTGAAGCGAGAGGCCAAGAATTCTTGATGCCCATTATGGTATGAGTTTTACCATCTTTTAATTGAATGATTAAGGTGTTAACTCGTGCTACGGCAAAAACCACATCCGAGAGTTTGCAATCAATTTTACCGAACCAATGGTACTTTGCTTTGATTGAATCTTCATCAATGTGAATAAACGCACCGGAATTTAACAGCCATGACGGAATTACAACCAAACATATCATAATGCCTACAATTAAAAAAGTCAGCAATTTGCTAGTTGCTGTTGGATCAACGATATTCAAGAATATGTACATTCCTATAAATGCCAACCCACATAGGAATAAAAGAAAAAGCCAAACGTTAAATTTCTTGCGAAGAAACATACCTTCCACAAAATCACCGCCTTTGATTTATTATATCACAACAGGTTCAAAAAGTAAATCTTGCGGTATATTTCTCCCACAATTACAGATAATAACAACACAATTTGTAATTTAAGGAGAATTTATATATGAAAGCAACTGGAATTGTGAGAAGAATAGACGATTTGGGCAGAGTGGTAATCCCGAAAGAAATACGTCGCACGATGCGAATCCGTGAGGGTGACCCGCTGGAGATTTACACGGACCGAGAGGGAGAGGTTATCTTTAAAAAATATTCTCCCATAGGCGAATTGGTTGATTTTGCGGGACAGTATGCGGACAGCCTGTATAAAACCTGCGGTTTTCCTGTGGCTGTGTGCGACCGCGACAGTGTGATTGCCGTGGCGGGTATTTCGAGAAAAGAATACCTGGACAAGCGAATTTCGCCGGAACTGGACGGCGTGATAGAGGGCAGGAGCCTATTTACACAAACGGCAAGCGGCAGACATGTCCCTTTGATCGATGATAACCGCAGTGGCAGCTTTGCGGTGTGTGCTATGCCGGTTTTTACGGCTGGAGATGTAATTGGCTGCGTTGCTGCAGTTGCTTCGCCTGAAGGGGGCGCGGGTCACCGTGCGACCGGTTCAGAAACGGAAATTAAACTGATACAGACAGCTGCTGCCTTTTTGGGACGGCAGATGGAAGGCTGAAACGCTCAAAAAAACACGGCACATTTGTTGTTAAAACAAAACGCACTTTAATGGCCAAACTGAATCAAAAACTGAATCAAAAAAGGCATTCAGACCGTAAAAACGGTCTGGATGCCTTTTTAGGTGCTGTTGTTGGAATGGAAAGATACGTAAGATACGTATGTATACGGACAGCCAGGACCCAAAGGAGAAACGGTTGCCCGGCTTTCAAATTGCTGCTTTGCTGTAAAAAGATGTTGTTTTAAGGCACAGGAACGCTTACCGCGGAAGACTCTTCGGCGATTGTTGTATCCTCCGGTGAGGTTGCAGCTGCCGGGGTGGCCGCGGTTGTACTCTCTTCTATGGCAGCGACAGTTTCTTCCGGCAGTGTGTCAGATTCTGCTGCAGTCGTTTCCGGCTCTGTGGACGTGTCGAGCGAGGGTTCGCTTGAGGCGGTTGATGTCAATTGTGGCTGCGTTGCCTCGGTCAACTCCTCAGTTTGAGCGGTAGATCCTTCTTCTAAGGTCGTTTGCAATTCCGGCTGTGTGCTTGACACAGATTGCTGTGTTCCGGAGGAAGGTTCTTCGTTGGTTGCGGCAGCAAGGTGCGTCTGGTGTGCTGCCAAGGCAGCAGAAGCGCGCAGGCCGACATTGAGTGTGCTGCCGTTTGCAATGGCAGATGCACTGAGAGCTTCCGGCAAAGTGCCCCAGTTCCCCTCAACTTGCAGAGTGTAGTCCTGATCGGGCACATAGGTGAAGGAAAACGTGGCATCCTGTGCAATTGTTTGTGTATACAGCATGCTGCTGCTCCCGCCAGCAGCGGTTAATGTTAAAACACCGTAACCGCGAGAGGCAGTACTATCCGTAGTGGAAAGGGAAATGGTGTAGGTCGTCTCGGCCGTAAGAGCAAATTTCCCGGCAGATGGTGTGAGTGTTTCTGTCATGCCAGCATTTTGATATTGTACCGTTGCAGACAAAGCAAAAGAAGCTGTACGAATGCTTTGTGTCGGCTGTGCGGTGTTTGCGGTAAACCATGCAAAGGTCAAACCGGACAGGCAGGTCAGACAGATCAGAATCGCCAATAATGGTGTTGTAAAGACACGCAAAGCGGTATCTTTCTTTTGTGGTAAGGGGCGGTCATACAGCTTGTGATAGATTGGATTCAAATTGCGCTTTGTTACAAAGGGCAACAAACACAGGTATTCTCGACGTATTTCACGCTGCAGTCTGCGGCGCGTATCTTCATCGGATGCATTCGAAAAATCTGCGCGTAACCGGCGAAGCCGTGGTGCATGCATGGAAAAGAACACGAGTAATTTACCTGCAAACGGCAAGACAATAAGCAAAAGAACCAAAAGTACTATTAGGAAAACGCCGAAATCAACGGTTGCCATTGAGGTCTCCTTTCCATTTTTTGATTACATTTCCTGATTATATCCGTGTGCCTTGTAAAATGTCACGGGGTTGTATATGTTGCTAACACGTGCAGACCGCAACACATATACGTTGCAATATAGGAGAGATGAGACGGCTTTATGCGGAGCGCAGCCGGCGAGGCTGATTCACTCTTCTACGGTGATGCGTTCCAGCTGTACTGTGCGACGGGTTTGTGTATCCACGGTAAACAGCGCGGCACGCAGCGTAAGCGGACCGTCAGCAGGCTCAAAGCGACGAGGCATCTTCTTTGTCAAAAAATCAATGACACATTCGGTTTTCACGCCAAGCACAGAATGATGCTCCGGCCCGGTCATGCCGACGTCGGTGATGTACCCACTGCCATGCGGTAGTATTTGCTCATCTGCGGTCGGCACGTGTGTGTGTGTTCCGTAAATAACCTGGATGCGTCCGTCAAAATACTGCCCAAGAGCAATTTTTTCCGAAGTAGCTTCGGCGTGAATATCCAAGAGAGCCAAATCATATTTCCCGTCTTCTCTTTGCAAAATCTGGGATACAGTTCGAAACGGACAGGCAAGATTTTGCATAAATACAGTTCCGTTGACATTTATGCACAGAAGACGCAGTCCCTGAATTGTCTCAATGGTGTACCCGCTGCCGGGACAGTCGGGCGGATAGTTGGCAGGTCGTAAGATTCGCCTCTCTTGCTCAAGATAGGCGTAAAGACTGCGCTTTTGAAAGGTATGGTTCCCACCGGTTAACACATCAGCGCCGGCAGCAAACAGCGCACGTGCTGTCTGCGGATCTGTCCCATCGCCCGGCGCGGCGTTTTCTGCATTCAGCACTGTAAAATCCACGCGCAGCGATGTACGCAATTGCCAAAGCCGCCTTTCCAAAAAAGCCACAGCGAGCGGTCCCACAACATCACCGATGCACAAAATGCGAAGTTGAGACATGATTCCCCCTTTGAATGTATAAGGGTTGTACAGAGCAGTACGCATGGATCCGACCGAACCGCTGCGCGGGGAGCAGCGCACCCCGCACGACGGCAAAGCAGCACAAGATTTGCATTGATTGTTGGCCGCCCTGTTTGTTTTTTGCCCGAGAGAATTACGGTAATGGATTATTTTGCGTAATCAATTGCACGGCTTTCTCGGATAACATGTACTTTAATTTGCCCGGGGTATTCCAGTTCATTTTCAATCTGTTTGACAATGTCAGCGGCTACAAGAACCATGCGGTCATCACTGATTTGCTCCGGTTTTACCATGATGCGGATTTCTCTGCCGGCCTGAATTGCAAAGGATTTTTCCACACCGGGATATTTGTCTGCAATTTCTTCCAATTTTTGCAGGCGCTTGATGTAATTTTCTACGTTTTCACGTCTGGCACCCGGCCGGGCTGCAGAAAGATCATCTGCTGCGTCGACAATCATAGCGACCAACGTTTGCGGCTCTACATCGCCGTGATGTGCTTCGATAGCGTGAATAACCTCACGGCTTTCCTTGTACTTTCTGGCAATATCAACCCCCAGTTGTACATGAGAGCCTTCGACTTCCTGCGTAAGCGCTTTTCCAATGTCGTGCAGAAGCCCGGCGCGGCGTGCCAAAGCGGAATCGGCGCCCAACTCATCTGCCATCATACCGGAAAGCATTGCTACCTCGATGGAATGATTGAGCACATTCTGCCCATAACTTGTACGGTAACGTAATCTGCCGAGCAATTTGACCAATTCTGCACTGATTCCGTGAATGCCTGCTTCAAAAACAGCACGCTCGCCGGATTGCTTAATGATGGTGTCTACTTCTTTACGGGATTTTTCTACCATTTCTTCAATCCGTGCAGGATGGATGCGTCCGTCCGAGATAAGCTTTTCAAGTGTCAACCGTGCAACTTCACGGCGTATGGGGTCGAAAGAAGAAAGCGTAATGGCTTCCGGCATATCGTCAATGATCAAATCAACGCCTGTCATTGTCTCAATGGTACGAATGTTACGTCCTTCTCTGCCGATAATACGCCCCTTCATTTCGTCACTGGGGAGATTGACCACGGAAACCGTTGCCTCAGAGACAAGGTCCGCGGACATACGTTGGATAGATTGCGTAATAATGAGTTTGGCTTTGTTGTCTGCTTCTTCCTTGATTTGCTGTTCCATTGCGATGACCCGCCTGGCAGCATCTTGTCTGGCGTCCCCTTCGATGCGGGAAACCAACTCTGCTTTTGCCTGCTCTGCGGAATAGCCGGACATTCTCTCCAGAAGATCCAGCTCGCTCTGACGCATTCGGTCAAGTTCAGCCGCTGCGTCGGCGTTTTCTTTCATCTTTCGGTTCAGGGCTTCATCCTTGCGGTCGATGTTTTCGTGCTTTCTGTCGAGCGCTTCCTCTTTTTGCACAAGGCGTCTTTCCTGTTTGTTTAATTCGGAACGACGCTCTCTCAGTTCCCGCTCGGATTCGTTTTTCGCGCGCAGGATTTCTTCCTTTGCTTCGATCAACGCTTCCTTCTTTTTCTGCTCACCGAGCTTTTTTGCTTCCTCGAGGATATTTTTTGCCGCTTCTTCCGCCGAACCGATTTTTGCTTCGGCAATCCGGCGACGCAGCAGTATTCCTAAAAGAATTCCCAGCCCAAGGCAAACAATTCCGGCAATCAAGGCAGAAACGATCATAGGAATGGTCATGATGGTTTCTCCTCGTTTCAGAAAATTTGCATACATGCGTTGTAAGGTGTACGCCATGTTGGCTACACAGCGCACAATCATACGAATTCATTGTATTCTTTTTTTCTGTATCTGTCAAGGATTTTTTTCGTCTGCGGGGGATTCTGCAGCATCGGGCAATATCCTAAAAAAGGAAAAATCCGCGTAAACAGCGGTTAAAACGGCGTTTTGAGGGATTTCCTGTCCAATGGTAAAATCCGTTGCCCCTGCGGAGGGGTCAAATCCAAGCAATGCGTCTCGGGCTGCCCGTAGCGCTGTCTGCGTAGGCTGTACAAGAAAATCAATGTCGGAACGACGCAGCAGCAGCGAGGGGATGTCTGTATTTTCTGCGGCGGCGCGGTTACAAATGCAGCTGCAGGCTGCGCAGAGCTCTGTCAGTGCAATATTTTCCTGTGTATTCAGAAGCGTTTGTGCAAAACGGGCGAGCAACTCCTGGGTTAGAGAATCCGGCATGCACAGTGCGGTTGCCCCGTTTACCTGCTGTGCCAGAAGTGTGTGTGGTTCTTCGGTTTTTTCGGATGACAGTGGGGCGTTTTTAGGACCGTGGATATGATCCCAAAGAATACAAAAGACAGTCATAGTGAAAGCGACGGGCAACAAGAGTAAAAAGGTACACATGGCAACATAGATGCGATGCCTCCACGCTGTGTGCTGCCGCTGCTTGTACGCGGCTGGCAGATGTTCCATCAGGCGGCTCCTCTCTGCCGCAAAGTACCTGCGGCGAAAATTGATTCTGCTGAAAGTATGGGCAAACAGTGTGCAAGGCATACAGTTTGCAGCAAGAAAAAATAGTATAAACGGGGTTTTGCTTGCAAACGAGGTTTTGCTGTGTTACAATATAAAGAAAAGTCTTCGCGGAAGGAGGGCACATAATGCAAACGGATGATAAAGAAAATAGACCGTCGCAGGCTACGCAAACAGAGAAAGAAGCAGACGATGCCTTTTGGTCCCTTGCAGAGCTTTCGCCGCGGCGCCGGTATACCATTGCTCTACCGCAGGATACGCAGACAGTTCTTTTGACACAGCAAGCGGATGCACATGCGCAGGCACAGGCATTGGCAGAAGGAGCGCGTCCCATTGTTCGGCAGGTGCCCATCTCTCACCGTGGCAAACCACATGCGCCGGCGGACGTGCGGCCGCAAATGTGTGAGCCGGTGTTTTCCTATGCACCGCAACATCCGCTTTTGCAGCAGGTTCATATCAGCCGCTGGCCGGAGCGTTACCGTTTTTTTGACCGTTTTTTACATGATGCAGAACGCTTTTGGGAACGCGAGGGTTTACCGTGTGCATATGAGCCGTTTTATGCATATATGCCGCAATACCATCAAATGACGCCGGCGCAGACACGGTATTATTTTTATTGGCGCAGTTGTGTCAGGCGAGAGGAATATCCGCGCACAGACTACAGCTATTTGTTTTTGTATTTGTATGAGTTAATTCATCTGGGGAGTGGTGCATACGGCGTCGACGAAACTGCCGCCGCTATGGCGCGCCTTTGGGCTGCTTATCGGAGAACGTTTGCGCGATTGGATCGGTATATCGGAGAATGGCTGTGCGATTATTGTCTGATTCACCGTTGCAATGCACCGTTGTCTGTGATTGCACCGTTTGCACCGGAGATTCTGGATAAGGTTAGCCTCAAAGAGTTCTATATACTGCCGGGCAGCGATCTGCAGACGCTGTTTTCCCCCTCTTTGTGCGATGCATTGAGCGATTATGATTGGCGCACCAGTCGATTTTGCACTGACCGGACAAAACCGCTTTTTATCGAGCATTTATACGGAGCAGTGCGCGCGTATCTTACAGCGTTGACAGAGCAGGGGATGCCGCTGCGTGAATCTCTTGGGCTGGTTCCGGTCCGGCAAAGTCGTGACGCTTTCAGCGGTGCGCTGTGTGCATATTCCGCAAAGCGAAAAATCGAAGTGGAGGTGCTGTCTATTTCCCGTTCCTACGCGTTGCGCTGTACGGTGAGCGATGCGTTTAAGTTTGCAGAAAACTGCATTCGTGCGCATCAGGGGATCCGTGCCCGGCTTGGAACGCCTTCTCTGAATGCGCAGGGCAAGGAAATGATACGTGCGTATTTTGCCAAACATCTTCCACCGCAGGCGAAGCCGGTGCCGTCTGCCAAGCGACACGTACCAACAGAGACACCAGCACCGTATGAGGCGCTTTATCAAACACAACAGACGGATATTTCCGCAGAGCAGGCAAGGCGCATTGAACATGACTCTTGGCAGACGACGCAGTTGCTGTTGACGCAGATGCCGTTGGAAGAGCCGCAAACACAGCCGCCGCAGGATGCGCAGCAAGTACGATCTACCCCGCAGGAGGCTGGCTTGCCGACATCGCAGGCGCTGTCGCAAATGCCGCCTCTCAATTGTGAGGCGCTTGTGTCGTTTTTGCACACAGATGCCGACGCGACGCTATCCAATGCAGATACGCCGGATGATCCATATGGTGCATTTATCACTTCCCTGCAAACAGAAGAATACGCTGCACTGTGTGCGGTGCTTGCCGGGGATAAGCCGCGTTTTATGGCCGCTGCACAACGGCTGCTGCTGTTGCCGGACGCATTGGCGGAGCGTCTCAATGAGAAGGCGCTGGGTACCATTTCAGACGCTGCGGTACAGCCGGACGGGGCAGGTTTTTACCACTTGTCTGATTATTATGCAAACGAAATTACTGCTGCGATTATTGCGCAGGAGGAAGGCGGGGAAACAATATCATGAAGCGAATGGGCTTGCGAAAGATTTTCCCGTGTTTGTTTTTTTTCGCGGCGCTTTGTGTGATTGTGTGCCGAATTGCACTGCTGCAGCTTGGTGCCCGGGGAGATGACGGCGCACAAAGCGGAGCACAGACAACGCTGGCGGTACGGGAAGAACGGGTAAAAATCAAAGCGGCGCGCGGCATGATTGTCGATCGAAACGGGAAGGTGCTTGTAACGACTGAGGCGCATACAACTGCCGCGCTTTCCGATGATGCAGCAGCACTTTCCGACGATACCTTGCGAAATCTGGCGGTAATTGTTGCAAACGCGCTACGCGCACAAGGGGAACCCTATCAAACTACAACCTTTTATACGAAGCAGACGGACAGCGGTGAGCTGATTGTTGGCACGGAATATATGAGTGAACGCGCATCCCGGCGCTACGCGGCATTTTTGCAGGAGAACGGATTGGCAGCATATGCCGATTACAACACGATCATGGGCTTTGTGCTGGAGCATTTCGGCATGTATCAGACCGGTCTGACAGGAAACGAACTCTTAGAAGCAACCTTTTTGCGATATGACATAGATCGTTGCATTGCAGATGGGGTGGGAAAAGTATTTGCGCAAAATTGTTCTGCAGCATTGCTTGCGGCGCTGACAGAGCAAAACCCACCGGGGCTTTCCGTCACAACGGAGCTTGTGCGCGTGTATCGTTATCCCGGTGTGGCATCCCACCTGCTCGGCCGTACAGGGCTGATTCAGCAGCAGGATCTTGCATATTACACAGAACTTGGGTATCCTATGGATGCTATTGTAGGAATTGACGGTGCAGAACGCGCATTTGAAACGGAGCTCGCCGGACAAGACGGGGTACTGATACGGTATATCGACCAGGCGGGAAATGTGGTCAAGACGCAGATCGAGCAGGAGCCGGTCGCGGGCAAAACTGTTTGGTTGACGTTGGACATTGATTTACAGATGGCAGCGGAAGAAGCACTTGCTTCCAATATTGCACAAATTCGCACAAATGGGGAAAGCACATCCCAGACGGGGGATGGTGAAGATTGCCGTTCCGGTGCATTGGTGCTGATTGCCCCGCAGAGTTTTGAGGTGCTTGCGGCCGCGTCGTACCCTTCTTACGATCTCTCACGGTTTGCCGAGGAATATTCTGTGCTTGCAAAGAGTGAGGACAAGCCGTATCTAAATCGGGCATTCAGCGGAACCTATGAGCCCGGATCGACCTTTAAAATTGTTACGGCTGTTGCTGCACTGCAAGAGGGCATTATCACTCCGCAGACGGAGATATATGATGAGGGAGTTTATCGGTATTATGATGATTTTCAGCCGCGCTGCTGGCTGTATTCTCGCAATGGGGCCACGCACGGAATGGAGAACGTTGTACGGGCGCTGCGGGATTCCTGCAACTATTATTTCTTTGAAGTTGGCAGACAACTCGGCATTGACCGGATGATCTCTTATGCGCGTGCGTTCGGTTTGGGAGAGGCGACCGGTATTGAGCTATCAGAGGCAAAAGGCAATCTGGCAGGCGTCAGCGGTCGCGGCAGTTGGACGCCGGGAGATACTTTGCAGGCTGCAATCGGACAAAGCTCTCATCTGTTTACACCGTTACAGCTGGGGTGCTACATCAGTACGGCGGTTAACGGGGGGACCCGTCGCGCAGCACATTTGTATCTGAAATCCACTGCGTTTTTTACGGGAGAACAAACAGCGCAGTATCAAACGAAAGTACTCAGCGAAATTTCCATGTCTGAGCAAACGCAGCAGGCAATCCTGCAGGGGCTGTCTGAGGTGGTGGATGCCGGTTCTGCTGTTCGAATTTTTGGAGAATATGCCGTAAATGTCGGCGGTAAAACGGGAACAGCACAGGTTGGAACGGACCAAAGCCCAAATGCGTTATTTGTCGCTTTTGCCCCGCGCGAGGCGCCGCAGGTTGTGGCGGTATCCGTTTTAGAACACGGGGCTTCCGGTACTAACGCGGGCATGTGCATTCGGGATTTGTTTGACGCATATTTCAATTTTACCGACTGAAAATTTCGAATTGACGAAACAAGGGGAATTTTCTTGTCGAAAATCGTCGTTTTGCGCAAAGAAAAAACGGCGGCGCGCCTTTACACAGGTGGCGGCATCGTGTTATAATAACCACATTGTGATAACAACAGCAACGGCAACCATATATAGGGGCCGTTTAGAGTGGGGAAAGAAGGAATATGCATGAAAAGTTTTCGCGGATCACTGCTGTTGCTGTTGACTGCGGCGATTTGGGGGATGGCATTTGTTGCGCAGACCTCCGCGGCTGACTCAATCGGCTCATTTACGTTCAATGCCGTACGTTCTTGCATTGCAGCGTTTTTTTTGTTTGCTGTTTTGTTGGGGCGTTCGCTTGTGCCCGGCAAACGCAAAATATTTCCGCGCGGTGCTGTATTGCGTCGAACCATAGGGGGTGGCGTGCTTTGCGGAATCGCGTTGTGTGTGGCGGTTAATCTGCAGCAGCTCGGCATTGCTGCTTATCCGCAAGGCGTTGCTTCTTCCGGTCGCGCCGGATTTTTGACAGCTGTTTATGTTGTGCTGGTTGCATTGTGCTCGCCGTTGGTCGGAAAAAAATTACATCCTTTGGTGTTGTTGTCGGCGATCGGTTGTCTTGGAGGAATGTATCTGTTATGCCTATGGCGCGGTTTTTCGTCTTTCTATTTGGGAGATGGGCTTGAGCTGTTGTGTGCGGTGGCGTTTACGGTGCAAATTCTTTTGGTGGATCGGTATACGGACGCAGACGGTATTTTGCTGTCTTGTGTGCAATTTCTGGTTTGCGCACTCCTTTCAGCGATTCCCATGTTGTTTTTCGAGCAGGTTTCTCTCTCGGCGTTGCGTGCTGCATGGTTGCCGATTTTGTACGCTGGCGTGCTTTCCAGCGGGGTAGGGTATACTCTGCAGATTTTGGGGCAGAAAACGGCGCCGCCTGCGGTTGCCTCCATTTTGATGAGTCTGGAATCTGTTTTTGCTGCTTTAGCCGGTTGGGTGATTCTCAAAGAGCGTCTGCAGCCAATTGAGCTGTGTGGCTGCGGCATTGTATTTGCTTGCGTGATTCTGGCGCAGATTCCCTCTTTTTTGAAGCCTCCTCGCGCAGTGAA
This sequence comes from Eubacteriales bacterium, assembly GCA_034086705.1. Lineage (GTDB taxonomy): Bacteria > Bacillota > Clostridia > Oscillospirales > CAG-272 > UMGS1225. Next base: position 12,436 of record JAXDZV010000018.1, read on the forward strand.
AACATAAATGCCCTGGAAACAAAATAAAATCGGGGAGGGGCGAAAAAGCCGCTCCCGTGCCTAAACAGGAAAAGGCGCCCCTGCAGGGGCGCCTTTTCCTGTTTAGGCATATAAAGGATAGAGAAGGGGGAAACCCTTTGAAAATCTGAAAGCGGAGAAAAAATATGACTACGGAACATGCAATTTTACTTGCGCTGGTGGCAACTTTATGTACCTGGCTTGTTACGGCGCTGGGTGCTGCGGTTGTTGTTTTTTTTAAGGCGCAAAATGAAAGGCTATTGAATCTGATGCTTGGATTTGCAGCCGGTGTGATGATCGCTGCCTCCTTTTGGTCTTTGCTGGAACCGGCCATTGAGCGCGCGGAATCGTGTTTGTCCGTTCCGGCTTTTATCGTTGTGACAGCAGGTTTTTTGGCAGGAGCAATTTTTATGTGGGCGAGCGACCGAGCCGTGATGCTTGCACAGCGGCGGCTGCATATGGCTCGCGGAGAAAAAATACGCACAAACCGGATATTCTTACTGATTTTGTCCATCACGCTGCACAATATTCCGGAAGGACTGGCCGTCGGTGTTGCGTTCGGTGCGCTGCGTGGCGCGAGTGCCCCTGCAGAGGCTCTGACGGGAGCGGTTAGTTTGGCACTCGGCATTGCGCTGCAGAATTTTCCGGAGGGGGCTGCGGTGTCACTGCCGCTTCGCCGCGAAGGCTGTGGGCGCGGCAAATGCTTTTTGCTTGGGCAGGCATCCGGGCTTGTTGAACCGGTTGCGGGTGTGCTCGGTGCTGCTGCGGTGGCGGTTATTGCGCCGCTTTTACCTTTTGCGCTTGCTTTCGCTGCAGGTGCGATGATTTTGGTTGCCGTACATGAGCTGATACCGGAGTGCCAACAAAATCGCGCAGCAGATCCTTATTTCGCAACGATGGGAATTGTTGCAGGATTCTCTGTGATGATGCTGTTGGATGTGGCACTTGGATAAATCTGTGAAAAAGCACCGCTTTCCCAACCTGAAGTGAACCCCAAAAGTTAGACAAAATATTTATTAAGCGACCTGAAGGGTCTGGTATCTGTGTTGAGCAGGTGTCAGGCCCTTTAGCTTGATCCTGCGGTTGTTATAGTAGTCGAGGTAATCGATGAGTTCTGCTTTGAAGTGTTCCATTGAATCAAAATCTTGCAGGTAAAATAAAGGTAGACACGTGGAAAACCACCATGTATCTACCTTTTTCTTATGCTAAAATATATATGGGAGGTATCAAAATGAAAAAAGGGCAGAAGAAACGAGTATGGACAAAAGAACAAAAAATAGAAATTATTGGAAAACATTTAAACGAACATATTTCTGTGCGAACACTTGAAAAGGAATATAATGCAGACAGAAGCATGATCTGTCATTGGTTAAGGGACTACGGAAAATATGGCGAAGCTGCATTTAATCCCAAAGGGCATCCCGGAAACCCTTTTGCTGCATTACATACAAGCAAAACACTTACTGAAAGTGAGAGATTAAGGCTAAAAATAGTAAAATTGAAAATAGAAAATGAACGATTAAAAAAAGGATATCAAGTGAAAGGCGTTGGTGCAAACAAGGTGTTCGTTTCTTTAAAAGATGTGAATACGAAATAATATATTCATTAAAAGACAAATACAGTATTAAATTTCTATGTGAGATAATGTCAGTTAACCGTTCTGGATACTACAAATGGTTAGCAAGAAAAGATAAGCCAAATAGATACGAACAGGATAGAATAATACTTACGGAATTATTGTTAGAACAACATAAAAAGCATAAGACAAAGGGTTACCATTATCTTGCTAATCTAATTCGTAATGAAACCGGTTGGGTTTTCTCGGATAACTTAGCACATAAATGTTGTAAATTAGCAGGAATACGTTCTAGAACCAAGAGAGGTAGAAAAATTGCAGGCAGAGAAAATATTAAATTCCCCAATATCATTAAAGGAAATTGGCAAGCAACAAAACCTTTAGAGATTGTTGTATCAGATATGACCTGTATTAAACATAAAGGTACTTATTGGGAATGGACTTATCTATTAGATGTGTTTAATAACGAAATTATTGCAAGTTCTGTAACAAATAAAGTTGGAAGTAATTTGCCGTATTATCATTGTTTAGAATATTTAATAGAGAAAAAGAAAGAGCAGACCTACCCGGTCACCCTTCACACAGACCAAGGTAGTGTCTACTCATCAGCAGGCTTTTACCAAACCCACAAAGATTATACTAATATTATACGCTCAATGTCAAAAGCAGGAACTCCAACAGACAACCCAATTATTGAATCCTTAAACGGTTGGATAAAAGAAGAAATGAGAATAGATTTCAATTTGAAATCCGTCGAGGGTATACCTTCGTTTATTGAAAAGTATGTTCATTACTTCAATAACGAAAGACTTTCTTACAAACTTAATTACAAAACCCCTGTTCAATATAGAATCGAACAAGGGTTTGAGTAATTGGTGGTTTTTACTGTCTACTTTCACTTGACAAGTTCA
>JAXDZV010000064.1:0-2758 GCA_034086705.1 Eubacteriales bacterium
ATAGACTTCCACCGTCACCTTTTCTTCTCTGGAACCGTCACAATTTACCAGAATATACAGTATGCTTTCATAAGGATTGGTAAAGATCAAATCCATATTTTCAGGCTTGGATATGCGGACATCCAAACCGGCGGTAATATAATCGGGCGCCCATGTATGGTGCTGCAGAGTATCTATCTGCACTTCTGCCTGCAGCAGCGCGGCATACAGTGTAGAAGCTACTTGCGAAGCTCCACCGCCGATTTCTTCTGTCATATTGTCAGCCCCGATGACATTGCTCACCTGCCATCCGGCCTCTTCCGTCATCTCTCCCATCAACGCAAGGAAAGAAGCCGATTCACCCGGCTTGAGCTGAAGGCCGGAAAGTTGGCCGCTCGCCTTCCATACATTTTGCAGAGCAGCAGCATCTATGTCAGACAAACTGGTGCTATAAGATCCGATCAACTGGCAGTTGGCCATAAGCCCCTCTTTATCCACCGATTGCGGCTGCGTTTCCTGCCAGGTAGCTGTAATCGTCCGCCCCGTACAATCCTGTTCTACCGCCGCAACAATGGAATCAATCAGTGCTTTAATATCCACAGCTCTGCCGACTACCGAATCCGCTGCGTAAATCCGGCTTTGCACATTCAGTGTACTGGCCGTTTTAGAAATATCCACAATCATCTGCGCATCTTGCACCGTACTGTTAAAGGTCGTGCTCATTTCCTTAATCGTGCTTTCCAACACGCTTTCATCCAGCACTACATCCAATTCAAAAGAAATCCCTTCTTTTTCGGATTTATGTTTTGTTTTCAGATCACTCAGCAGGCTTCCATCCCGTCCGCACAGCATTGCCTGCTCCATCACCGCTTCATAATCAATCAAAGTTCCCAGCTGAGAACCGGTCAAGCGGTAAACCGTATCACCGACGCGAAAGCGTACTACTGTTTTCTTCAACAGTTTACGCGCTTGTGCAATCACATCTTCTTTTGCCTCTGCCATCGTTTTTCCGGAAACATCCACTCCCTCAATGCGGATACCTTCTATAAAGGTGCCTTCTGCCATCAATTTCTCGCGATAGGCATTGCTCATACCCCAATTGACAACAAAAACAAGCAGAAAAACCAAACCTAATCCGGCAATCGCGGCAGCACAAAGCCGTATCCACTTATTATTGATGATTCGCTGCAGTAATTTCATATTATTGATTCTCCAAAACGTCATAGTTTCCTATATCATAGCCTTGCCATTTATTTTCGCTAATCATTGTACTTGTTTGCATCAAAAAAGGCAAGCGCAGCGTCCATTCAACCTTCGCTTTGCTTCACAACTTCAACAATTGTTTACAGAATCGCAAAAAACAATGATTGTCTTTCCACTTTTTGGCACTGATTTCCGTAACTCTACAGCCATAAAAATTCATTTTTCATTTACTGCCGGGCATGCTATAATAAAAACAATATATTGCAACATTTTAATTTTCAGCACAAAAGCGAGGTTTGGTTAAATCTGTATGAGAATATGGGTTACGCTGCACAAAGGTCATAAAATTATTGCCCGTTCCGACGCTTCCAGCGATTTGGAAGATCCTGCCGAAGCGCTCATGGATTGCCTTGAACAGGTCTATAAACAGTTGGATTTAGCTGAGCCAGTATGGGTCAGCAAACACGCTAAAGAGCTTTCCGTCTTTGGCAGGACCAAATTCCTTCCTTCCGATTTTCTGGAACCAATTAAATTCGATTGGATGGAAGTGGAATATGTTTCTCAAAATGATGCATAAAAATATGTTTAATTTGCAAAAACATGGATAGACTACACTCCGAAAGGAGTTGATAGTTTGAATATTACAGCGCTCATTTTAGTCATTATCGGTGCGCTCAACTGGCTGCTCATCGGTTTATTCCAGTTTGATGTCGTTGCCGCAATTTTTGGCAGCCAGGCAGCACTAGTCAGCCGAATTATTTACACATTAGTCGGTTTAGCCGGTCTGTGGAGTTTTTCCTTTTTCGGCAAAGTTTCCCACGACCACGAGGACTAACGCCCGTTATACGGCAATTAAAGGCGCGGAACTATCTCCTGCGCCTTTTCTTTTATATCGAATTTACCCATAATTTCACGGAGGAATTTATGAAAAACGTTGCACAGAGTGAACTGTTTGTCCAATTGGAAAAACATCTTTCCGGCAAGGGTTGCTTTTTGGTCGCCGGAAAAGACCAGCCCAATTTTATGACTATCGGCTGGGCCACAGCCGGCATTATGTGGGGAAAACCGGTCGTCATGGTTGCCGTACGTCTTTCCCGCTATACCCATGAAAAATTGGATGCTTGCAAAGAGTTTACCATTTGCATTCCCAAGGATGGCGAACTGACAAAGGAACTGGCTTTTGCCGGCGTTAAATCCGGCCGTGCGTTCGACAAAGCAGCAGAATTGAACTTCCGCTACCTGCCTGCTGAAAAAACCGCCGTTCCTCTGCTGGATCGTTGTTCTGCCGCTTATGAATGCCGCGTTATCTACGAAACAGAAATGCATGAAGCACATCTCGATCCGGAAATCGTCAAACGTTTCTATCGAGAAGGGGATTATCATACATTGTACTTTGGTGAAATTCTGGCTTGCCATCAGTTTTAACAGGATCGGGAAAGGAGTTTTCAATGCACGGTAATTTATCTCCGTTAGATGCCCAGGATGCGCAACTCATTGCTGTCGCCCGCGCTGCTATTCGCCGCGGCTACGATGCCGTTTCCTATCGCCATACGCAAAATGAAACTTAATTCTAAAC
>JAXDZV010000034.1:0-18085 GCA_034086705.1 Eubacteriales bacterium
TTTCTCCCGGCAAGGTATACCGTTCTGATGCGGTGGATGCAACACATTCTCCCGTATTCCATCAATTGGAGGGATTGGTGGTTGACCGCGGACTTACCATGGGTGATCTGAAAGGAACACTGGAAATTATGGCACAGCGCATGTTCGGCGGTGATACGCTGCTGCGCTTTCGGCCGCACCATTTTCCGTTTACCGAGCCTTCTGCGGAGGTTGATGTTTCCTGCTTTGTGTGTGGCGGCGCTGGATGCAGGCTATGCAAAGGTGAGGGCTGGATTGAAATTCTCGGCGCTGGCATGGTGCATCCGAATGTGCTGAAGGAATGCGGAATTGACCCGCAGGAATATTCCGGGTTTGCGTTCGGAATGGGGATTGAGCGTATTTTGATGCGAAAATATAACATTGACGATATGCGTTATCTGTACGAAAATGACATCCGTTTTCTGCAGCAGTTTTAAGGTAATTGGCATATTGGGAAAGGAACAAGAATATGAAACTTTCGATGAAATGGCTGCAAGATTTTTGTGACTGTTCTGATATTCCTGTACGGGAATATTGTGATAGAATGACGGATACCGGTTCAAAAGTAGAAGGCTATGAGCTTTTAGGAGCCGATATAGAAAATGTGGTGGTAGGGCAGGTACTGCAGCTTGAGCGGCATCCGGATTCCGATCATCTTTGGATTTGCCAGGTTGCACTTGGAGAAGAAACGCCACGGCAGATTGTAACCGGCGCGCAGAATCTTTTTATCGGCGCAAAGGTTCCGGTTGCCAAAGCGGTTGCAAAATTACCGGGGGGCGTTGTGATAAAACCGGGAAAATTGCGCGGAGCGCTTTCCAATGGTATGTTTTGTTCTATTGCGGAACTGGGGCTGACAACGCATGATATGCCAGAGGCAGTTGAAGACGGCATTTTAATTTTGCCGCAAGATGCACAGATTGGTGCCGACATCCGAAAAGCGTTACAGCTTGAGGATACGGTGGTTGATTTCGAGATTACATCAAACCGTCCGGACTGTTTGAGTGTGATTGGGTTAGCACGGGAAAGTGCTGCAAGTTTTGACCGTCCGTTGCATATTCCGACCCCGATTGTGCACGGTTGCGGCGATGCAGATCCGATTGATACAGCACTGCATGTTGTTATAGATGCGCCAGAAAAATGTATGCGGTATTCTGCACGACTTGTTCGCAATGTTAAGATTGAACCTTCCCCGCTTTGGATGCGGATGCGGTTGCGTGCAGCGGGGGTTCGTCCGATAAACAATATTGTGGATATAACCAATTATGTTATGCTGGAATACGGTCAGCCAATGCATGCTTTTGACCGTAGATCCTTGCAGGGAGATACCATTCATGTGCGAATGGCACAGCAGGATGAGCCGTTTGTTTCTTTGGATGGCGCTGTGCATACGCTGGAACGTTCCATGCTGGTTATTGCTGATGCACAAAAGGCTTGTGCGTTGGCAGGTGTTATGGGCGGAGAGAACAGCGAGATTACGGAACAGACCACGAGCGTTGTTTTTGAAAGCGCATGCTTCGACGGGCCAGGTGTGCGGATAGCAGCGAAAACGCTTGGAATGCGAACGGAAAGTTCTGCACGGTTTGAAAAGGGGTTGGATCCGGAGAATACCTTGCCGGCTTTGGAACGAGCCTGTGAATTGGTCGAGTTATTGCATGCGGGTGAGGTTGCACCGGGTATAATCGATGTTTATCCTGGTAAAAAAGCGCCGACTGTATTGCCGCTGGAATGTGAGCGGATGAACCGTTTCCTCGGCGTGGAGATTGCTCAGGAGGAAATGGTGCGCATTCTGAAAACTCTGCACTTTCAAGTGAAGGACAATGCCGTGACAGTACCTTCTTTCCGTGGTGACATTGCTTGTATGAACGATCTGGCAGAGGAGATTATCCGAATTTATGGGTATAACCGGATTGCCTCATCACGGATTCACGCGGAATTGACAGAAGGCGGATTAACAGCCGAACAGAAATTTCGCGAAATGCTGCACGGCGTTCTGTGCGCATGCGGCTACCATGAAATCTCAACCTTTACTTTTATCTCTCCAAAAGACTACGATAAAATTTGTCTGTCTGTAGAGGATCCGCGTCGCAAGAGCGTTGTGATTCGCAATCCGCTGGGAGAAGATACCAGTGTGATGCGTACCACTGCAATACCCTCTATGTTGGAGGTTTTGTCTCGCAACGACCATTTTCATTCGGAGGCTGTTGCTCTGTATGAAATGGGAAAGGTGTTTTTACCGCGACCGGATGGGACGGTTACAAATACGCGCGGTCTCAGTGGAACCCTGCCGGATGAGCGCCTGCAGCTTACGATTGCGAGCTATGATTGTGGAGATTTCTTTCATATGAAGGGCATCGTGCAGACCATTTTGTCGGCATGCGGTATCCACGATGCGGCTTTTACAGCAATTACCGATGATCCTATTTTTCACCCCGGCAGATGTGCGGCTGTTTGTGTGCGGGGCAGACAAATTGGCCGTTTTGGAGAGCTGCACCCGGCAGTTGCGCAAAATTATGAATTAGACCGACGTGCATACGTTGGTGTTTTGGATGAATCTGAGTTGTTTACACTGCGCAGCGCAGAAAAGGAGTACCATCCTCTGCCGAAATATCCTGCTGTCTCGCGAGATCTTGCCTTTGTCTGCGATGAAGAAGTAACGGTTGGTACGGTGGAGCAGACTATTCGTGCCGCAGGCGGTAAATTGCTGACAGAGGTTCGGCTGTTTGACGTATACCGTGGAGCGCAGCTTGGAGAGGGAAAGAAAAGCGTGGCGTTTAGTCTTGCATTCCGTGCGCCTGATCGAACGTTGACGGATGATGAGGTTGATAAGGCGACAGCAAAAATCCGCACACGGCTTTCCAATGAACTTGGATTATCTTTGCGCGGTTAAGTTACGAAATTTCGGGGCACAGAGAAAAAATTCTATTTTCTCTTGACAAACGCAATGCCGTGTGCTATTATAGTATGGCAGTTGCGGATGCCCCATTAGCTCAGATGGTAGAGCACTTGACTTTTAATCAAGGTGTCCGGAGTTCGACTCTCCGATGGAGCACCAAAAGAAGAAAGCCGCGTTGAGCGGCTTTTTTCTTTTGCATACCTATTGGGCAGTTTAGAGATGTTTATTATCAGATTTTGAAAAAATGAAACGCTGTGTAAACGGTACACAAGCGTATATACAAATCACGGAGGAAGAAAGAATGGAGATCCGGCAGTTCGGAATAACCGCGAACGGGGAGACTGTGCGGGCGTATACGCTTCAGTGCGGTGATATGCGTGCTGTATTGCTGGACCGAGGAGCAAATCTGCAAACGCTTTCTGTACATGGAACAGACGTTGTGTTGGGGTTTGATACGGTACAGTGCTATCAAAATTGTGATGCCTATATTGGGGCATTGGTCGGTCGATATGCAAATCGTATCGACGGCGGATTTTCTCTAAATGGCAGATATTATCCGCTTGCTTGTAACGATCATGGCACGGTGCATTTACATGGTGGAACGGTAGGATTTGACCAGCGTATCTGGAATGCTGAGCCAGCTGTCACAGATGCAGAAGGGGAGGGGGTTTGTTTTACCCTGTTTTCGGAGGATGGAGAAGAAGGGTACCCGGGAAATCTGTCGGTGCGTGTGACCTATTTATTGGATGCTTCCGGTTTGACGATGCGGTATGAGGCACAAACGGATGCTGACACGCCGCTCAATTTGACGAATCACGCATATTTTGAGCTTGATGGAAAAAGTGATATCCGTACGCACCGTTTACAGGTTTTTGCCGATACATATGCCGCAACGGATGCGCGCATGCTTGTGACCGATCCTACGGTTAGTGTCACAGATACGCCGCTCGATTTGCGCCGGGAACGGCGTCTTTCCGAAGTACTTGTGCCGGACGATCCGTTTTTTGCGTGTACGCACGGGATTGACCATAATTTTAATCTTTCTCGTACAGCGCCCGGCGTCTCTGTTGGCGCTGCAACGGTATACCCTGCTGCAGTACTCAAGGGGAAACATTTGCAAATGACGGTTTTGACGGACTTTCCTTGCATGCAAATTTACACGGCTAATTTTTTGAGCGGTGCAGATACACTGAAAGACGGACGATTGCCATGCCAGTATGGAGCAATTTGTTTTGAAACGCAGGAAGTGGCAGCGGATGCTCCCAACCGGGGACAAGGCATATTGCATCCGGGAGTGCGGTATGTTCGCACAACGCGATTTTCCTTTGCGCAGATATAAAAAGATTTTGCCGCATATACTTTTTTAAGGAAAAAGATGCGGGAGGGAAAATTGTATGCCGACATATCAGATGATACGGACTGCATCGAACGGGGAACTCCCGCTGCGGTTTTTGTTGCCGGTATTTGAGGGGGATACACCGTTTGCGAAGAGCTTGAACGCTCATCTGACACATATTCGGGAAGGTTTTTCTGCTTTTTATGCAAAGCAAGCAGCATTTAGCGGCGCTTCTGTGTTAGCAACTGTTTTGCTTTCTGACGATCAATTTGTTTCATTTTATCTGGATGCATATTTACAAAGCCACTATGAGACGGTTGGTTTTTGCAGGCAGGGGGAGATATGGTCAGTACCGCATGCGGTTCTGCTGCCTTGCAAGCCTCCGCATCACGGATGGTATACCGATGGCAGCCGGTGTTATTTGTATCGAAATACATTTGACCCGGAGGACCGTATACACCGGCGCAGGCCAGCACAAAGTGTTACTTTGCAGATACAGCCTTTTTCTGCTGCGGCTTTGGGACGTATCTGATGTGTTATGTTTTGAAATATGAAGGAAGGCGAAAAAATGAACTGGTTGCCCACGTGCGATGCCGAAGAGACCGATGCGCTGTTTTCCCTTCCTGAAATGCTTGCTGTACAGCGTGGAGCAAGGCTAACCGTGTTGTCTCAAACAGATTCAACCAATCACGTGCTGCGCGATTTGGTATTGGCAGGTGCCCCACAGGGACAAGCGGTGATCTCTCTGGAACAGAGCGCCGGTAAAGGCAGGCAAGGCAAGCGTTTTTTCTCTCCACGCGGCGGTTTATATCTTTCCTATTATATGGCTCTTTCTCGTACGGCGCAGGATTGCACAGAGGTGACCTGCGGGGTGGCTGTTGCGCTTTGTCGTGTTCTTGAGAGGGTGTGTGGCGCGCAGCCTACTATTAAATGGGTTAATGATGTCCTTTTACACGGTAAAAAGGTTGCGGGGATTCTTGTGCAGCGTTTGCCGGACGCTCCTGATATGTGCTCTTCTCGGCTTTTGATTGGGGTGGGGGTCAATGTTGCCCCAGTTTCTTTTTCTCCCCCTTTGTCAGATTTTGTTACATCACTTTGCGCTGCCGGGTTTCCGTGTACGTTGCAGGCGTTGGCATGTGCACTGCTTGAGGAGCTTGATACTTTGACAGATGTGTTGCAAGCGGGAAAAGAGGAACAAGCGCAAGATTATCATCGACAATATCGTTTGCACTTTCAAATGCTCGGCAAGCAAATTCGAATTCTGGACGGAACGCGTACGCGAGAGGCAAAAGTGCTGGATCTGTTGCCGGATTATGGTTTACTTGTGCGGGAGCAGGACGGTAGCAATCACGTGCTGTACAGCGGAGAGATTTCTGTGCGCGGTATGACGGGATATGCACCGGAGCAATAATACCAAAAGAACGGCTCCATCGCGGCCATATGATTACGCCATTTGACGTAGATCGTATAGCTGCGATGGAGTCTTTTCATTTTTAGAATATGCAGCAGAAAAGCACGTGATTTTCAGGAATGGATATGATTTTCAATGCGCGTAAAAATCATTTCAAGTGCAACTAAGTTTTTTCCTCCTTCGGGAATAATAAGGTCTGCATTTTTTCTGCTCGGTTCCACATATTGTTCATGCATTGGTTTCACGGTTTGTAAATACTGCTGTATGACACTGTCTAAAGAGCGGCCGCGATCGCGAACATCTCGACGAATCCGTCGTAAAATTCGAACGTCTGCATCTGTGTCAACAAAGAGCTTAATGTCCATCAGCTCGCACAGTGTGACATCTGCAAAAATTAAAATACCTTCTACTATGATAACTTTTGTGGGAAGAATATGCTCTGTTTTCGTTGAACGATTGTGTATGGTGTAGTCATAAAGTGGAGAATCAATGGCGATTCCCTTGCGAAGTTGCTTAAGATGCTTGATCAGTAATTCGGTTTCAAAAGCTTCCGGACAGTCAAAGTTAAGTGCAGCACGTTGTTCATACGTTAGATCAGAATGGGAGCGGTAGTAATTATCGTGGCGGATGACTGTGACGTGCTCGCCGAAGCGCCGCGCGATTTGCTTTGTCAGAGTGGTTTTACCGCTGCCGGTACCGCCCGCAATGCCGATTAAAATTGGTAGGGTCATAGCGTTTTTCCTCCTCTTACTTCACAGCGTCTGCACGGAGAATATCCAAAATAAGAGGTCTTTGCTTTGGCTTGTTCGCAGAGAAGCGGAGAGCAGCGGAAAACTCTGTGGCGGCCGGCGCAAGCAGATCTTCCCGGTTAGAATAAAGCGTTGCAATGCGCTCACCGCGGTGTACATAATCTCCGGTTTTTCGATGCAGCAAAATTCCTGCACCCGGATCTATTTGATCCTCTTTTTTGGAACGACCTGCACCGACAAGAACCGATGTAATGCCAATTTGTTCTGTATTCATATGTTCGATATAAGCATCGGCGGGAGATGAGATATCTATGGAATGCTTTGCTCCGGGTAGACGAGAAACATCCTCAACTGCGCGTATATCACCGCCCTGCGCTTGAATCCATTCACAGAATTTTGCATATGCATTGCCGTTTGCTAGTGTATTGCGAACAGCTTGCTCGGCTGTCTCCATTGAAACAGCACAACAAAGAGCCGTCATTTCTGTGGCCAAGCGTATACAAAGTGTTTGCAGATCTTTCGGTCCTTCACCTCGTAATACGGCAATGGCCTCTTGGACTTCTATAGCATTGCCGATAGCGTAGCCGAGAGGCAAATCCATATCTGTGATGATGGCTGTCATATGCCTGCCATTTCGAACACCAATGCGTATCATTGCCTGTGCGAGAGTTTGCGCACTATGAAGTGTTTTGCAAAAAGAGCCGCTGCCGCATTTTACATCCAAAACAATGGAGGAAGCACCGGCAGCCAACTTCTTTGACATGATGCTGGAAGCAATTAGAGAAGGTGCATCCACCGTGGCCGTCACATCACGCAAGGCATATAGCTTTTTGTCTGCCGGTGCAAGATTGGCTGACGGTGCAATCACTGCGACACCTATGGATGCCACTTGCTCTAAAAATGCAACTTCAGATACAGCGGTACGGAAACCGGGAATTGCTTCGAGTTTGTCCACAGTTCCCCCGGTGTGCCCAAGTCCTCTGCCGGAAATTTTTGCAACATATCCACCCAAAGAGGCAACAATCGGCGCTAAAATAAGTGTCGTTTTATCTCCAACGCCACCGGTTGAATGCTTATCAACCGATCGATTGCCAAAGCGGGAAAGATCAATCCGATCTCCAGAATTTGCCATGGCATCTGTCAATACAGCCGTCTCCTCTTCCGACATGCCGCGAAAGAAAACAGCCATAGTAAAGGCAGACATTTGATAGTCCGGCACATTACCGATGCTATATTGGTGAATCATCCAGCGCAATTCTTCAGCGGATAACGCAACACCATCCCTTTTTTTCTGAATTAGATCGTACATACGCATAGGGTTTTTCTCCTTTTTTGAAAGCCATCAGCGTTGCCCTTTGTCATAAGGGATTCCTTCTGCCTTGGGGGCGCGTGATTTTTTGGAAGCAAATGCAAGGACAAGCAGTGAAATAATATACGGCATCATGCTGTATACCGCACTGCCGATATGCAAATCTGCCAAAAAGGGAATGCCCGAATACACATTAGATAGCGCACGGCACATACCGAATAACAACGCTGCCAGTGCTATGCGTATCGGTTTCCATTGCCCGAAAATCATGACTGCGAGTGCCAAAAAGCCAAATCCCATGACGCCCCCTTCAAATTTCCATTCGCTAACGCCTGCAACGATATATGTAATACCCCCCAGGCCGCCTAATGCACCGGAAATGAGAACCCCGGCATAACGAAGGCGATGCACGGGAATTCCAACACTGTCTGCTGCCTGTGGATGCTCACCGCAAGCCATTAGGCGTAAACCGAAGCGGGTTTTATACAGTGTGATGTATGAAGCAATCAAAACGGCAACGGTCAACACGCAAAACCAGTTGGACTCAAAAGAACCAATCTGAAAGACCAGATGTTGTTTGGGCTCGATATATTTCACAACCGCACTTCCTGAATTTCCGGCGGCGTTGATTGCCTTGATGATGACAACGCTTGCGGCGGTTGCGAGCATGTTCAATGCGGTTCCAATGATAGTTTGGTCTGCGCGAAAGTGGATACATGCGATTGCAAGCAACAGGGAAAAAAGCATGCCTGTCAGCATAGATGCAAGAACTGCAAGCACGAAATACAAATAGCCGGGAGCGGCGGGAGCGCCTTCATATAAAAATCGCATTGCCAAAGAACCGCCCATGGCGCCCATCACCATGATTCCCTCAAGTCCCAGATTAATCACACCGGAACGTTCCGAAAAACAGCCGCCCAGAGCAACCAGGAGCAAAACAGAAGCGTACAGCAGCGTATATTGCAGCAGTAAGATCATGTGTTGTCCCCTCCTTTGCGTTGTTTGGTTTTATCCGGCAGGGATGATTTTTCTGTTTTTTGCAGGACATGATTGAGCAAGTGCTTTGTGAAAAGGACAAAGCCGCACAGATAAATAATAATGGCGGAAATTAATTGCGATATTTCAGCACTGTACAGGTTTGTATCCACATGCATACCACCGTCCGTAATATGCTGGATAAAAAACGAGGAAAAAATGACACCTATGGGATGCAGCCCACCTAGGAAAGCGGCGGCAATGCCGTTAAATCCCATGCCGGGCACGGAAGAACTACTGCAAGACCATTGCTCCATTCCTGTCAGATAGAACAGGCCGGCACCGGTTGCAGCTAGTGCTCCGCCGAGCGCCAAAGCAACGATAGTGTTCCACTTTTCCGGCATACCGGCGTATTTCGCCGCGTGTTTGTTCAATCCGGTTGTTTTAAGTTCATACCCAAAGCGTGTCTTTTCCAAAACGATCCATATGATAACGGCAAGCAGGATAGCAAGAGGTATGGCAATCGTGACATATTTGTTTTGGTTAAACCAGTGTTCCAATCCGAACGACGGCAGCGTCGCCTTATTTGCAATGCGAAGTGTGTAAGGGCTTGTTGGCTCTTTCACTGTAGTCAGTAGCAAATTTACGCAATATAAACTAATCCAGTTTAGCATAATTCCACTGATAACTTCATTGACATTGCAAAATGCTTTCAAAAGCCCACTAATTGCTCCGAGCAGCATGCCTGCCAGCAATCCCAGTAAAAGACATGCCCACCATGGCAAGCCGAGTTTGAGCGCGGCATACAGAGACATGCCGATTCCCGCGCAGTATTGTCCGGCTGCGCCGATATTGAACAGGCCAACCTTATAGCAAAATAAAATCGACAAAGCACATAGAATCAGTGGTGCGGTTTTGACAAGTGTATTTCCTAAATTTTTCAAAATCAATGCGTTTTTGGAATATCCAAGAAAGTTTTTGATTAAATCAAGAATGCTCTGCCAGGCGCCGCTGGGATTGATGCAAAGCAACACGATATATCCAGCAAGAAGACCGAGCAAAATGCAAAGCAGAGAAGCGATGACGGATTGTATACCATCATGGTAAATCAATTTACGCAGTATACGTTTCATTCCGCTTTCCTCCTTTTTGCACCTGACATGTAAAGGCCGAGCTCTTCAGGTGTTGTTGTTTCCGGGACTAATTCACCAACAATCTCTCCCTCATACATGACGAGGATCCGATCTGCAACGCTGAGTACCTCGTCCAGTTCTAAGGAGACAAGCAAAACCGCTTTCCCTGCGTCTCGCTGTGCAACCAACTGTTTATGAATGCCTTCAATTGCGCCAACATCCAATCCACGCGTTGGTTGTACGGCAACAAGCAAGGCGGGATCTCTGTCTAGTTCTCTTGCAACGATGGCTTTTTGTTGATTGCCGCCGGACATGGAACGTACCAAAGTTTGCGCCCCTTGCGTGGTTCGCACATCATAGGCATTGATGAGACGTTCAGCATAGGCGCGTATATTTTTCTTCTTTAAAAACCCGGTAGATGAACAAAACTGGGGCTCGTAATAGCGCTGCAGAACCATATTATTTGCAAGGCTGGCGTCCAGGACCAAACCGTGCTTATGACGGTCTTCCGGAATGTGGCTTAAATGTAAACGGTTTCTTTTACGAACAGAGGCGTGCGAGATATCCGAACCGCACAGTGTGATCTTACCGTTTTTGATTTTTTCCAGCCCTGTTAAACCTAAAACCAGCTCTGTTTGCCCGTTTCCGTCAATTCCTGCAATGCAAACAATTTCTCCCTTGCGAACAGAAAAGCTGACATCGTGTACGCTATCCTTTTTACCGGAACGACTGGGCATGGTCAAATGCGCAACGCGCAGAACCTCTTCGCCGGGGTGTGCCGTTTTTTTGGCAACCTGGAAGAAAACATCTCTCCCAACCATCATTTTTGAGAGATCTTCTTTGCAGGTTTGGTCTATTGAAACGGTACCGACCATCTTGCCCTTTCGCAGTACCGTACAACGATCTGCCACAGCCATGATTTCATTAAGTTTATGAGAGATGAAAAGGATGGATTTTCCCTCTGCTGCAAGGTTTTTCATGATGTGCAGCAGATCTTCAATCTCCTGTGGGGTAAGAACGGCGGTCGGTTCGTCAAAAATTAAGATCTCATTGTCTCTATATAGCATTTTCAATATTTCCGTGCGCTGTTGCATACCGACGGTGATGTTTTCAACCAGTGCATCCGGATCTATCGTAAGCCCATATCGTGCAGAAAGCGCCATAACTTCTTGCCTTGCACGTGCTTTTCGTAAAAAGCCTGCCGTGTGCGGTTCAACACCAAGCATGATATTATCTAACACGGAAAAGCACTCTACCAGCTTGAAATGTTGATGTACCATGCCGATACCGAGTGCATTGGCATCGTTTGGATTGTTGATTTGCACCGGCTTGCCATCTTTGCGGATTTCTCCGGCATCTGCTTGATATAAGCCGAACAGAATACTCATCAGTGTGGATTTTCCGGCACCGTTTTCACCGAGCAGTGCGTGTATTTCGCCCTTCTTCAGCTGTAGGGAAATATCGTCATTGGCGACTTTGCGAGAAAAGCGTTTGGTGATATGCAGCATTTCAATGGCATATGTTTGTTCCATATGTTGTCTGCCCTTTCGTTGATTTGTACCAGAAGGAAATTGCCTGCGTATTACAGGCAGATGCTAAAAAAGCGGGGGCGCCCAAGAGGACACCCCCACACCATATTGCCGTTATGCTCATGTCTGGTGCGAAGATTTTTCAGGTGCAAAAGCGCCTGACACAAGGACAGAAATGCTTATTTAATCTTCCCCTGATCGCTGAGCGTGGTATTGGAGACAGTAGGCATTGTGGCGATGTCATCGGAAACTTGAATTTTGCCACCGAGCATCTCTTTTACCAAAGCCTTATAATCTTCCTGTGTGAACTTTCCTTCAGTCCACTGCGTGGACTCAAGCGGCAGCTGCACGTAGTTCTTTGTAACATCCTCACCGACCAAGCCGAGAGTTGCAATCTTTCCGGCATAAGCAGGCCAGTTGCCGTTGTCGATTACATCGGTCAGGGTGTCATAAGTTGCGGGATACAAACCTTTCATAGCAGAGGTAACAGTAATGCCATCACCGTAGTCTTTGTCAATGATAGCTTTTTGGTCAACATCGACCCCGATGATCTTTCCGCCAGTCTTCTTTGCGGCTTCCGCTGCGGAAGTGTAGATGCCGCCGCCGCAGGCAAACACAATCTCAGTGCCGCCTTTGTACCAGGTATCCATTACTGCAGTAATGTCCGGATCTCCCTGGAATTTTCCGCCGTAGACATAGTTCATATCAATTTGGATATTCAATTCCTTGGCAGCTGCATCTGCGCCCTGCACAAAACCATAACCGTAGCGAATTACTGCGGGAACTGCCATACCGCCTAAAAAGCCGAGCTTGGTGTAGCCGAGCTTTACGGCTGCGTAGCCAGCCATATAACCGGGCAACTCTTCACGATAGATCGCGCTGTATACGTTGGACATATCGACGTATTTATCAAACTCCCAGTTGTCCGGATTGTAGTCGTACGACTCGCCTTTTGCCGTAACGCCGGCTTCCAGGAAGTCTCCTTTTCCAACATCCAGCGCGATAAACTTTACGTCTTTATACTGCGGTGCTGCTTCGACAATTGCACCGGCAAAGGCGTAACCAGGCAAAACAAGCACATTATAGCCTTCATCGATCGCGGATTCGATCATACTGACACGGTCTGCTGTTGTGTCGCCGACTGGCTTGAAATACTTGAAAGCAATCTGTTTGGCGTCACAATAAGCCTTGCATGCTTCATAGGTTGTTTGGTTAAAGGACTGGTCCGTGATATCACCATAGTCCGTAACCATTGCAACTTTGTAAGTTACTGCGGGCTTGTCCGTATCTGTTGTTTGTCCACCAGACGGTTTGCATGCCGCAAGGCACATTGTGCACAGCATCAGGCATGCGAGGATCAGAGCAAGAAACTTTTTCATACGCGGAAATCCTCCATCATTTTTTTGTGATACCGATTGAGCTAAGACCATTATAACGCGGATTTGCAAATTGTCAACTATTTTTGTGAAAAATGTATTTATTCTTAAAATACAGCACCATATATTGTGCAAAATCAATAAAAATCAGGAGACTGTGTTTCGCAGGCAACTGCCGTGTCAAGCGCTACTTCGATCATATCAGTGAAAGTGGTCTGTCTTGCCTGTGCATCCAAAGCCTCACCGGTGAAAATGTGATCGGAAATCGTACAGATGGCCAATGCTCTTTTTTGCGTATGGGCAGCGTTCATATACAGTGCTGCTGCCTCCATTTCCACGGCCAGTACACCCATACGGCGGTATGCCTCATTAGCGTTTTCGCGTGCGTTATAAAAAGCATCGGAAGAAACAATATTACCAATATGGGTTGGCAAAGCACGTGCTTTGCATATTGCCGCCGCAGTTTGCAAAAGAGAATAGGAGCAGATAGGTGCATACGTGCCCGGAAAGGCAAACTGCGCTGCATATGCAGAATCCGTGCAGGCGCCCATGCCTAAAATCAGATCACGCAGTTTTACATGCTGCGCAAGGGCACCGGCAGACCCGACGCGGATGATGTTCTCAACGCCGAAAAAGCGATACAGTTCATTTGAGTAGATGCCGATAGAGGGCATTCCCATTCCGCTTGCCATCACACTGACGCGGACACCGCGGTAGGTGCCCGTATAGCCCTCTACGCCGCGCACATTATTTACCTGCACGGCGCTTTCCAAAAAGTTTTCTGCAATATAGCGGCTACGTAGCGGATCGCCCGGCATCAAAACGGTTTTTGCGAAATCTTCAGGCTTTGCCTGAATATGCGGAGTTGGATACGGTAACTTCGTCATAGCCAATCATCCTTTCCAGATTGATTTAAGGGAATATTTTTCATAGGTTTTCTTTCGCAATGGCAACCAGACGGCTAGTTCCAAGTCGTTCTGCGCCCAGTTTGAGGAAGAGTTGCGCGTCCTGTATCGTTGCAATGCCGCCTGCCGCCTTGATTTTCACATGGGGGGCAACATGTTCCGCAAACAGGGAGATATCAGCAGCAGTTGCACCTCCACCGGCAAAGCCGGTAGAGGTTTTAATGTAATCCGCGCCGGAATCGGATACAATACGGCAAGCACGGATTTTTTCTTCCTGTGTGAGCAGACAGGTTTCTACAATGACTTTTAAAATCACTTTAGTACAGACCTGCTTAACTGCACGGATCTGCTCTAAAACGAATGCATCCGCACCTGCACGAAGTGCACCAATGTCAATGACCATATCGATTTCCGATGCTCCGTTGACGATTGCCTCTCGTGCTTCAAAACATTTTGAAGCGCTTGTAGTGTAGCCGTTTGGAAACCCAATAACTGTACAAAGCGGTATTTTACCATGCACATAGTCCGCTGCCTGCTTGATGTAGCAGGGGGGAATGCATACACTGGCACAGTGAAAGCGGATACCGTCATCACACACTTGTTGTATGTCGGAAAAAGTTGCGGTTTGCTTTAAAAGCGTATGGTCGACACGGGCAAGAATTTCCGTAAGTTCCATGGGGCACCTCCGTTTATTTCTGTTTTTCGGTGTTTTGCCGTGTAATGGCTTTTTTATAACAGCTGTGGCACAGTGCGATGTATCGGTCATTTCCGCCAAGCAAGACCTGCGAGCCTTCGGTTACAATTTTACCGTGTGCATCCTGTCGTGCATTGACGATGGCTTTTGCACCGCAAGCACAGATTGTTTTAATTTCCGAAATGGAATCTGCTACCTCAAACAGACGGCGACTGCCCGGGAAGAGTTGTGTGCGGAAGTCTGTACGCAGACCAAAGCATAGCACGGGAATATTTTCTGTATCTACAAGTGTGCGAAATGCATCGATTTGGGAGGGGGTGAAGAATTGGCATTCGTCGGCAATAATAACATCTGTCGGCTCGTTGCGCTGCGCATAGGCGGCAAGGATATCTGTATCGGCTGCTGCGACCCATGCCTGCGCGCATAGGCCAATCCTGGAAGCTACGGCCGTTTTGCCGCAACGGATATCTACGGCCGGTTTAATCAGCCATACCTGCATACCACGTTCTTCGTAATTGAACTTTGTGATCAGCGCCTGTGCGCTTTTAGAGCTTCCCATTGCACCGTATTTGAAATACAGTTTTGCCATCAGGCTCAGACCTCCTTTGTACCGGTTTTTGCAGGGGGCGCTCAGACAGCATACGCCAGCAGCCAGCGGCAGACACCGTTTTGCGTATTGGCAGAACAGAGTTCATCCGCACATGCTTGCAATGCCGGCACAGCGTTTTCAACAGCGATCTTATAATCAGCTGCTGCAAAGAGCGGCAGGTCATTTTTGTTATCACCGAATGCAACTATACGTGTAAATCCGCGGCTTTGCGCAAGATATCGAGATGCGCTGTATTTAGACGCAGATGCATCGAAGATTTCCAAATATTGAAACCCCGGATGATACACATCTTCATAATATTCGTATCGGAGATGCGGTAACGCTTGAATTCTCGGAAGCAGCGGGTCAAGCTTTTGTGCGGTATTGGTATAGGTAAAATAGACCACTGCGTGTGTATTTGGAATTTCTGCCGGATCTGAGAGAGGTATAAAACGTTTATGATAGCGTTTTATACGATCTTGCATATACGCTGCTGCAATCGGTGTGTCTGTTTTTGTGTAATAGGTACACAGGGTATCGTTTTCAATGGTATGAAAAAATCCATGTATACCACTTTCCTGGCAAAGCGAAAGCAATGCTGCAAATGCATCTGCGTGCAGATAGTGAACAGCTTCATAACGCTTGGTACGCAAATCAAACAAGCAGCTTCCATTTAGCAAAATAACGGGCAACGGCAAAAAAAGCCCATCCAAAATCGGTACGGCACTTGCAGCCGTACGTGCGGTGGCACAGGAAAAGGAAAGGCCCTGGCGAATCAGTTCATTCAGACACTGCCTGGAAAAAGGAGAAAGAGAAGCATCGGGCATGAGCAAT
The DNA here is from genome assembly GCA_034086705.1 of Eubacteriales bacterium. GTDB lineage: Bacteria > Bacillota > Clostridia > Oscillospirales > CAG-272 > UMGS1225. The sequence continues at coordinate 15,752 of JAXDZV010000034.1, forward strand.
GTACCATCCAAATCGCTCAGATACAGTGTTTTTTTACGCATGGTATCATTGGCTCCTTTCGCATGCTGCCCGGAATATGAATCGAGCTATTACAGATAAAAACAGACATGGTGCAAAATGTTTGTAGTGAATCAAAGCGAATTTACAACGGCACAAAAGGTATCGCCGCGTTCTTCAAAATTACGGAATTGATCAAAGCTTGCACAGGCAGGTGAAAGTAGAACCACGTCTCCCGGGACTGCCAAGGAGGCTGCGAGCCGTACCGCGGCATTAAAGTCAGATTGCAAATACCGTGGAACGCCAGCTGCACATCCACCATCACCGTGTATAAGTGCTTGTTCAATCAGACCAGCTGCATCTCCCGTCAAAACAACGGCGCGTGCGTGCTGTGCAACAGAACGGCAAAGGGGCTCATAAGAAACTTTTTTGTCATAGCCACCAAGTAGTAAGACAACGTTTTCCCCAAAAGTGGAAAGAGCGGCGTTTGTACGCGCCGGAGTTGAATCGATGGAACTGTTGTAGAAACGTATGCCGTCTTTTTCCCGTACCAGTTGGCAGCGGTGCGCAACGCCTGGAAAAGTATCAATGACATGCTGCATGGCATCATAGCAGACATAGTCTTCCACCAATGCAGCTGCTGTCATAATATTTTCCAGATTGTGCTTGCCAGGCAGCTTGATATGCGCCGTTTGCAGTACAACTTGTTCTTTTTCTCGGTTGCGTCGCACAATGGAGTCTTTACGCAGATAGTATACTGCTTTGACGTTCTCATGCAGTGTCGGGACTTCGGCAGAGCTAAAGAGAATGACTTGCCCGGGGGCTTTTTGTAACAGCGTGTCACACAGCGGGTCCTGTGCATTTAGCACCAAAACATCGTTTGGCTTTTGCAGACGGAAGATATTTTCTTTTGCTGCAATGTACTCTTGCATATCCGTATGCCAATTCAGATGATTGGGTGTAATATTTGTAATAGCGGCACGCTGTACGGCGGGAGCCATGGTATGCAGCTGAAAGCTGGAAAGCTCTAAAACCACAAGATCCCGTTCTGTCATTTGCTCAACCATGTTAAGCAGCGGAGTACCGATATTGCCGCCGGTATAAATGCGACGATCTTTCCCCACGGCACCTTCTTGTAAGAACAGGGAGGTCAAAGTTGTAGTGGTGGTTTTTCCGTCGCTGCCCGTTACAGCGAAAACAGGCGCTGGGCAGAAACGTAAAAAAACCTCCATTTCACTGGTCAGTATAGCGCCATTCGAAACGGCACAGAGAAGCTCGGGCAAATCTTTGCGGATGCCGGGGCTTTTAAACAAAAGTTTTTCACGAATATCCTGCAAATAGTTTTTTCCTAAACGTAACTGTATGCCTTGCTGCACAAGGGCTTGTAAATCCGGCGATGCTATCGCGTTTTCATTGCGGTCGCGCACAGTGACAATGGCGCCGTGCCGCACTAAAAATGAAAGCAGTGGACGGTTGCTGATGCCGATTCCCAGAACCCCGACACTCTGACCGCGTAAAGCATCGCAGAATTGCTGTAGTGTTTCCAAAAAGCTCTCTCCTTCATATTTATGGGTGACTGCGTGTGAAATTTTGCACACGGAAAAACGATTTTGTATACAATATCATATTAGCATACGTGCGCTGTTTTGTCTACCCCAACTTTTTCCGAACAAAAAAATTTGAAAAACGGATAAAACGACGCAATCCGACGAAACCTTATACTGTAAAGAATGGATGGTGATCAAAGTGAAACAAAAGGACGGAACAGAGTTACCGCAAGGGCTTTCTATGGCATTTATTGGAAATCCGCGCGCTTTTACACGCTTTTTGGCGCTGGATGATGCCGCACAAAGTCGTGTAGTTTCCGCCGCCCGCGGTATTACGCAACGAGGGGATATGGAAGCATTTGTCAGTTCTATCGGGAATGGTGCTGAGGTTTTTCAAAGCGAATCGTACACCACCGGGAAAAATCCTCCTGTACAATCATAAATAGACGTGAACATGTCCATTAAAAACGGGCAATAGAAAGAATACCCTCCCCTGGTAGAACAAAGGTGCTGCGATAGGAGGAATTTTTATGCCAAGAAGGTGTCAACATATCCGAGAATACGAATGAAATGATAAAGTGAGTGAAACAAGACCTCACCCGCAAACAATCGGAGAGAAATTTAGATTGGCCGCAAAACCAATATATAACTTTACGAAGAGATACCATTGAATGGAATATAAGCTCTCTGTCGGAACAGGGTTAAAACGTCAATGTCTGCCCGTTGCCAGGGAAGCGGATAAAGCCTCTGCACGGAAATATATCCTTGCGCGTAAAGATGCAAAAGGCAA